>NZ_JABWRO010000160.1:0-10532 GCF_014268985.1 Pseudomonas sp. RW10S2
GCGGGCAAGCCCGCTCCCACAAGGCCTGTGGTGAGCCCAACCCTGTGGGAGCGGGCTTGCCCGCGAAAGGAACGACACCGAACTACCCGAGTGCCCGTTGCGCCTCTTCCAGCTCCAGCTCGCTGAACACCAGCACCCCTTCCCGGCGCAACAGCGCAGCAACGACACCCTCCCCCGGCACCTTCACCCCGCTGAAACTGCCATCGTAGGTCAGTCGGTTACCGCACGACGGGCTACCGGACTTGAGCACCGCAACCCGAATCCCATGCCGCCGCACCAGCGCCAGGGCCTGCCGAGCGCCGCCCAGAAAGGCCGCACTGACATCCTCGCCAGCCACGGTCAGAACCTGAACCTGCCCATCGAGCACCTGGCCACCCTGCCCGCCCTGGATCTCCGCCGGCGGTCGCGGCGTCGGCAAGCCACCCGCCACCTCCGGGCACAAGGGCACTACACGCCCCTCGGCCTGCCATTGCTTGAGCAGATCGGGGTGGCCGCTGTCGCGTCCGTCATAGCGCACCGGCTGCCCCAGCAGACAGGCACTGACCAGTACCTTGGGCGACTCAGAAGGGATCATTGCCACGGCGCCGGAACCAGCCTGTCAGTGACAGGCGTTCGCGATTGGCCGGCAGGACTTCATGCGGGACTTCACCCGACAGGAACACCACCAGGCTGCCGGCCTCGGGCTGGACGTCATGCTCGACGTCGTCGGCAAGGAACATCCGCAACTGCCCGCCGTCTTCGGCTTGCCAGCGCTCATTGAGATAGAGCACCACCGACACCATGCGCCGGTCGTCGTCGCGAAAACGGTCAAGATGCCTGCGGTAGAAGGCGCCCGGCGGATACAGGGCGAAATGACACTCGAAGTCTTCCAACCCCAGGAACAGCCCTTGGTTGATCGCCTGGCGCAGGTTGTCCATGAGCTCAAGGTAGCGGTCGCAAGCCTCGGCCTGGCCGGGGTCGATCCACTGGATCTGGTCGCCACGGATCGCCTCGCGCACCTCCTGGGCCGCCCCCCTGCCGACACCTGCGGGGCTCAGTTCGCCCTCGGCATGGCGCCTGCGACACTCGGTGGCCAAGGCGCGGGCCAGCTCGAGCGGCAGGAAAAGTGCCTGCTGCGACCAGCCACGGGTGGCCAGGTCGTCGACGATGATCGACAGCAGCGGATGTTCGGGAGAGGTATGCATGGCGCGCATCATATCCATTAGCCATGAGCACGGACAGCGCCACTTGGCCGAGAAGCACGCTGATATCTCGACAAAGGCGTACCACCCCACGGACAATAGCGGCCTGCCGACAGGAGTCCTGAATGCGCCGTTTGTTTTCCCTGCTTGTGCTGATGATCTGCACCATGCCTGTCTGGGCAGACAGCCTCGACCAACTGTACAAGGCCGCCGGCTGGCCCGACCAGCGCGCCCACTTCAATGACGCCATCGGGGCCGCCCAGCAGCGCTACCGCAACAGCCTGCCGCCCGCGGTTTTCCAGGCGCTCGTCGACAACAGCAACCAACGCTTCCAGGCCCAGGCGATGGATCAACGCGCCCAGGCCCAACTGCGCGCCAACCTGAAGAACCCGGCGCCGGCGCTGGCGTTCTTCCAATCGCCACTGGGGCGCAAGGTGGTTGCCGCCGAGCTGCTGGCTACGCGCAAGGACCAATTGACCAAGAACGCCAAGGGCCTTCCCCGCATCCAGGCCAGCGACAACCGTCTGCTGGCCATCGGTCACCTGGCCCAGGCCCTGCCCGCCCGCGAAGCGGGGGCCGAGGTCAGCCTGGCGATCGCCGGAGTTGCCGCCGACAGCCTCAGCTCGATGATCCCCGGCCTGTTCGGCAGCGGCCAGGCCCAGGGCCTGCTCGATGGTCAGCGCCAACGCTTGATGAACGAGATTGGCGAAGACCTGAACAACACCTTGTTGTATGTCTACCGCGAACTGTCCGACGACGAGCTGGAAGCGTTCGCCACCTTCGCCGAATCCGCAGAGGGCAAGGCCTACTACAGCGCCGCGCTGGCTGCAGTGCGTGCGGGGCTGGCCGTCGGCCAGAGCAGCGCCAACCTCAAGTGAGCAGGCGCTGGTCGAGAAAGTTGAAGTAGCGCTGGCGGATATCCGGCAGCTCGTTGGCCAGGTGATGCCGCGCCTCGGGCAGCAGGAGAATCTGCGGCTCGGCGAACTTCTCCTTCAGCACCCTGAGGTTGTATGGCCAGTCCACCGTGCCGTCCGCCTCGCCCTGGACGATCAGCGGCCGACGCCGACTGTGCGGCGCCGCCTCGATGCGCTTGATCCAGGCCATCAGCGCGCCCACCCATGCCGTCGGCAGGCGCCGCGGCTGCAGCGGGTCAGCCTCGAGGAACGCGAGAAACGCCGGGTCGTTGGTATTGGCGCTGAAGCGTCGCTCGATACCATCGACGAAATGACGCAGCACCCGATAACTCAACTTCGACCAGTGCCAGGCCCGCGGCCGCACCAACGGCGCCAGCAGGATCACCTGGCCGTCGGCAGGGCTCTGCTCGCCGCAGTGCAGCAGATGATCGACAACGATGGCCCCACCCGTGCTCTGCCCGCACAGGTGCCAGGGCCGTGGCAGGTCGAGCCTGCGCGCTTGCTCGAAGAGCGCATCGAGCACCTGCTGGTAGACCGCGAAGTCGGCGATGCTGGCCCGCTCGCCGCTGGACAGCCCGTGACCTGGCAGGTCGCAGCCGATCACCGCGAAGCCCTGCTGCAGCGCCCAGCCAATCACATGACGATACAGCCCCATATGGTCGTAGTAACCATGCAGCAGGAACAATGTCGCCACCGGCGCATCCGGCAGCCACACCTGCCCCACCAGGTCGAAACCCGCCACACTGAAGGCGCCCAGCCAGCTTTGCGCCGGCAGGTCGAGGCCATAGAAGCGCTGGTAGTCAAGGGCCTGGGCCGACAGTGGCTGGCGCGCCGCCAGCGGGGCAAGGCTGGTACGCAGCAGGTCGGGGTCAAAGGGTGACGGCATGGAGACATCCACAATGGCGCGAGTATTGATCTGCGATATTCAGCTCTGAGCCCGGTCATGGCAAGCTGGCGTCCCCTGCAGAAGCGGTCGTGTCGTTTTCTACGGAATCACCATGCGAATTTTTACCACGCTGCTCACCACCCTGGTCTGCGCCGCCCTGCTGTGGTGGGCCTACGACAGTTTCCAGTCCCGCTACCTGCGCACCTTCGACAACCAGGCCACGCTGTTCGACGGCAGCCAGTTGCAACTGCCCGCCGAGCTCGCAGGCCCTGGCCCGATCCGCGTCGTGCACTTCTGGGACCCGGCCTGCCCTTGCAACGTCGGTAACCAGCAACACCTGGCCGAGCTGATCGAGCACTTCGCCGCACAGGGTGTGACCTTCCATGTACTGCAAAAGCCTGGCAGTCACGGCCAACTACCCGCCAACCTTGGCGCCTTGCAACCCGTCGGCGACCTGCCCGGCAGCGAATACCTGCCTGCGTCACCGGCTGTGGCGATCTGGGATCGCAAGGGTCAGCTCGCCTATTTCGGCCCTTACAGCGAAGGCGCAGTGTGCAACTCCAGCAACAGTTTCATCGAGCCGGTGATCCAGGCGCTGCTGCAAGGCCGTCAGGTACAGGCCTCCAATGCCCTGGCCAGCGGCTGCTATTGCCCCTGGCAGAAAGAAGCGCAGTAAAGGGCAGACCTGTCACGCCGGGAAGGCTATTCTCAACGCGTTTTGCGGTGTTCAGCAGCCGCTCGCCCCCTCGTCAACGGCACAAGGAATTCTATGAAGCGCAGCCTCACTCTGCTTGCCATCGTCGTGGCCGTAGCCGCGGGTGCCGGTTACTGGTACGTGCACGGCAAGCTGCCGCAGCGCGAGGGCGAAGTGGCTATCACCGGCTTGAGCGCACCGGTCAGCGTGCGCTACGACGAACGCGGTGTACCGCATCTACAGGCGCAGAACGAGCCTGACCTGTACCGCGCCCTGGGCTATGTGCACGCCCAGGACCGGCTGTTCCAGATGGAACTGGTGCGCCGCCTGGCACGTGGTGAGCTGGCCGAAGTGCTGGGTAGCAAACTGGTGCCCACCGACACCCTGTTTCGCAGCCTGCGCATCCGCGAGCAGGCGGCGCGGATGGTCGAGCGCCTGGATCACCAGTCACCGTCCTGGCTCGCACTGCAGGCCTACCTGGACGGCGTGAACAGCTGGCAGGCCAGCCATCCCAAGCCGGTGGAGTTCGACGTCCTCGGTATCCCTGAACGCCCCTTCACCGCCGAAGACACCCTGAGCATCGCCGGCTACCTGGCCTACAGTTTCGCCGCCGCCTTTCGCACCGAACCTGCGCTGACCTATATCCGCGATCAGCTCGGACCCGACTACCTGAAGATCTTCGACCTCGACTGGCAACCTGACGGAGCTCTGCACCCGGCCCTTGCCGCCAACGACTGGCGCGCACTCGAAGGCCTGGCCCGGCTCAGCCACCAGGCGCTTGGCGACGCGGGTATCCCGCAGTTCGAAGGCAGCAACGCCTGGGCTGTCGCCGGCAGCCATACCCGCAGTGGCCGCCCGCTGCTGGCGGGCGATCCGCATATCGGCTTCGCAGTACCGGCAGTGTGGTACGAGGCCGAACTGTCGGCGCCCGGCTTCAACCTCTACGGCTATTTCCAGGCGCTGAACCCCTTCGCCCTGCTCGGTCACAATCGCGACTTCGGCTGGAGCCTGACCATGTTCCAGAACGACGACGTCGATCTGATCGCCGAGAAGACCAACCCCGCCGACACCAACCAGGTCATGGTCGATGGCCAATGGCGCGCGCTGGAGACAACCGAGCAGCAGATCGCGGTCAAGGGCGAAGCTCCGGTGACCATCACCCTGCGTCGCTCGCCCCACGGGCCGATCGTCAACGATGTGCTCGGCGAAACCGCAGGGCAAACCCCTGTCGCCATGTGGTGGGCCTTCCTCGAAACCGAAAACCCCATCCTTGATGCCTTCTACCAGGTCAACCGCGCCGACACCCTGGGCAAGATGCGCGAGGCCGCGGCGAAGATCCAGGCACCGGGGCTGAACCTGGTCTGGGCCAACGCTCGCGGTGACATCGGCTGGTGGGCCTCGGCGCAATTGCCGATTCGTCCGGACGGGGTCAACCCGGCGTTCATTCTCGACGGCAGCACCCACCAGGCCGACAAGCTCGGCTTCTACCCCTTCAGCGCCAATCCCCAGCAGGAGAATCCGCCCAGCGGCTACATCGTCTCGGCCAACTACCAGCCCCCGGCCGCCATGCCGATCCCCGGCTATTACAACCTGCCCGACCGTGGCCGCCAGCTGGATCGTCGACTGGCCGACCCGCAAGTCAAATGGGATGTGCAGAACAGCCAGGCGCTGCAGCTGGACACCAGCACCGACTACGGCCCCCGCACCTTGGCGCCGCTGCTCAATACCTTGCGTGCGATCGCCGAGGGTGACGAACAGAAGGAACTGGTCGAACAACTGGCCGCATGGCGCGGCGACTATCCACTGGATTCGACCAGCGCCACGCTGTTCAACCAGTTCCTCTACGAGCTGGCGTTCGCGGCCCTGCATGACGAGCTGGGCGACACCTGGTTCCAGGTGCTGATCAGCACCCGCGCCATCGACGCCGCGCTACCGCGCCTGGCCGCCGATGCCGACTCACCCTGGTGGAACCTGCGCGGCGGCCACGACCGCACCGACCGCACCGCCATCGTCCGCCAGGCCTGGCAACGCAGCCTGGCGCATCTGCGCGAGCTGTACGGCAGCGACCCGGCCGACTGGCAATGGGGCAAGGCCCACACCCTCACCCATAACCACCCGCTGGGTCAGCAGAAACCGTTGAACCTGCTGTTCAATGTCGGCCCCTTCGCCGCACCGGGCACCCATGAGGTGCCGAACAACCTGTCGGCGAAGATCGGCCCGGCGCCCTGGCCGGTGAACTACGGGCCTTCGACCCGACGCCTGATCGACTTCGCCGACGCCGGGCAAGCGCTGACCATCAACCCTGTAGGCCAGAGTGGCGTGCCGTTCGACCGCCATTACTCGGACCAGGCCGAAGATTATGTACAGGGGCGGTATCACAAGGCGCAGATGGGGGTGATTCCGGCGCGCAGTACCTTGCGCCTGGTGCCACCGGGGCAGTGAACGCGCTGCTGTCGAAAAGCTCACCACCAGAGCAGCCCTAACATGACCAGTTTCACAACCCTTCACACTGCGAACAGGTAACCTGTTCGCCCCTTTCTTCCAAGAGCCTTCCTCATGCAAAAGCACTTCATCGAAATCGACGGCGCCCGCATGAGCTACGTCGACCAGGGCCAGGGCTTCCCGGTGCTGCTGGGCCATAGCTACCTGTGGTCTGCCGCGATGTGGCAACCGCAGATCGATGCGCTGTCGAAACACTTCCGCGTGCTGGTGCCCGAGCTCTGGGGCCATGGCGACTCCGAGGCACCACCAGCCACCACCACCGACATGAGCGCGCTGGCACGCCAGCACCTGGCGTTTCTCGACGCGCTGGGCATCGACAAATGCCATCTGGTCGGCCTGTCGGTCGGTGGCATGTGGGGTGCTGAGCTGGCGATCGAACACCCGGAACGGGTTGACCGCATCGTGCTGATGGACACCTACCTCGGCGCCGAACCTGAAGCCACGCGCCTGAAGTACTTCGGCCTGCTGGATGCCGCCAGCGGCGCAGGGTTCTTCCCTGACCCACTGCTCGACATCGTGGTGCCGATCTTCTTCCATGCCGGCGGCCAGACGGTGCCAGACGTGCGCGAGCAGTTCCGCGCCGACCTCAAGGCCAGCAGCGCCGAGACCATTCGCCAGAGCCTCGACCCGATGGGGCGGGTGATTTTCGGACGCCCTGACCTGCTGGGCCGACTGGGCGAGTTGCCGGCAGAGCGGACCATCGTGGTCTGCGGCGACCAGGATATTCCGCGTCCGCCTGCCGAAAGCAACGAAATGGCACGGATCATCGGCTGCCTGGCGGCGCAGATTCCGTTCGCAGGGCATATCTCCAGCCTGGAGAACCCGAAGGTGGTGAATGAGTTCCTGTTGAACTGGTTGCCGCGTAACCACTGATATCGCCGGGGCTGCAGTGCAGCCCCGCGATTGGCCCCTGACTCACCCCTGCCACTTGCCGCCTTCGACGATCACGCTCTCAGGCTTGGTGTCGTCGCTCAGCTCCTTGCGCACGTACTGGTCATACAGTTTGAGCAGGAACTTCTCCTCGCCCAGCTTGGCCAGCTCGGCATTGACCCAGTCGCGCAGCTCGGTATTGCCCTTCTTCACCGCCGGGGCAATCGGCGCCTCGTCACCCAGCAACTCTGGCAACACGCGGTAACCCGGGTTCTGCTTGGCCCAGCTGAACAGGATCAGGTTGTCCTGGGCATAGGCATCGCCACGACCATTGGCCAGGGCCTGCAGCGATTCGCTGTTCTTCTCGAACTTGAGCAGCTTCCAGTCCGGGTGGTTCTTGGTCAGCCAGATATCGGCGGTGGTGCCGGTGGTGACGATGATGGTCTTGTCGGCCAGGTCATCGAGGGCTTTCACCGGGCTGCCATCGGCCACGATGGCTTGCACCGCCACACGCAGGTTGGGGTTGGTGAAGTCGACCGCTTCCTTGCGCTCCGGGGTGACGGTCATGTTCGCGAGGATCAGGTCGACCTTGTCGCTCTGCAGGAACGGGATGCGGCTGGCCGGTTCCACGGCCACGAACTCGACCTTGTTCTCGTCGCCGAGCAGGTCCTTGGCGAAGCGACGACCGATATCGGTGTCGAAGCCCACATAGCGACCGCTCTCGTTGACGAAGCCGAACGGCGGCTTGTCGGTGAACACGCCGACGATCAACTTATCGCGGGCCTTGATGGTTTCCAGATAGCTGGTGGACGGTGCGGACGTCGCCGCAGCCGACTTGCCCGGCTCCGCGGGTTTGTCGCAACCGGCCAGCAAGGCCAGGCCGAACAGCGGCGCCAGCAGTTTGGTGAAGTGGGCAGTTTTCATGACAGTTCCTTGTGTAGTGTCTTCGGCAGGCTTTCGACGAAGGAGAATTTGTCCAGGAACTGCTGCGCGCGTGCGGTCCGCGGTTGGCTGAAGAAGCTCTCGGGGTCGCTCTGTTCAAGGATCCTGCCGGCCTCCATGAACACGATACGGTCGGCCACCGCCCGGGCGAAGGCCATTTCGTGGGTGACGATGAGCAGGGTCATGCCGTCCCGGGCCAGGCCCTGGATCACCTGCAGCACCTCCTTGACCATCTCGGGATCCAGGGCTGCGGTGACCTCGTCGAACAGCATCACCTGCGGGTTCATGCACAACGAACGAACGATGGCGATGCGCTGCTGCTGGCCGCCTGACAACTGCCGGGGGAAGGCGTCCCGCTTGTCCAGCAACCCCACCCGCGCCAGCAACGCCTCGGCCTGCGCCTGGGCTTCGGCGCGCTCGCGCTTCTGCACCTTGAGTGGGCCGAGCAGCAGGTTGTCGATCACGCTCATGTGGCCGAACAGGTGATAGCTCTGGAACACCATGCCCACCCGCTGGCGTACCTGGCGCCAGTCGGTGCCGGGGCCGAGCAAGTCCTGGCCATCGAGGCGCAGGCTACCGCCATGGGCCTCCTCCAGGCCGTTCAGGCAACGCAGCAGGGTGCTCTTGCCGCAACCGCTGGGGCCGAGGATCACCACCACTTCGCCGGCCTGTACTTGCAGGTCGACCCCCTTGAGCACCTGGTGCTCGCCGAAGAACTTGTTGAAACCCTGGAATTCGATCAATGCGCTCATGAGTGGGCCCAGCGGCGTTCCAGCGCGCGCGAAGCGGCGGAAAGCGGATAGCAGATGAAGAAGAAGAACAGGAACAGTACGCCGTAGATCAGCACCGACTCGTAGGTACGCTCGATGATCTGCTGGCCGGCCTTGATCACATCGACGACGCCGATCAGCACGGCAAGCGAGCTGGTCTTGACGATGCGCGTGTAGATGTTGATGGTGGGCGGCGTCATGCGCTTGAGGGCCTGCGGCAACAGCACGTGCCCATACAACTGCAGGCCCGACAGGCCGATCGACAACCCCGCCTCACGCTGGCCGCGCGGCAGCGAAGCCAGGGCCCCGCGCACCACCTCGCCAACCTCGCTGGCACCCCACAGCCCCAGCACCAGCACCGCGCACCAGAAGCTGGGGATACTCAGCGAAAAGAAGATCGGCAACCCGAAGAACACCAGGTACAGCCAGACCAGCACCGGTATCGCCCGAAACAGCTCCAGATAGATCTGCAAGGCGATGTTCACCGCACGCTTGCCCAGCGTGGCCAGCACGCCATAGAGCACACCACCCAGGGTGGCGAAGACGATGCCCAAGGCCGAGATCGCCAGGGTCTGTCCGGCGCCCTTGGCCAGTTGCGGCAAGGACACCAGCAGCAGCTCAATTGCCGAACTGGCCATGTTGCAGCCTCCTTTCGAGGTGGCGCAGCAGCAGCGACAACGGCAGGAACAGCAGCACGCAGAGCAACGTCAGCACCGCGAGCATCTCGTAGGTCTTGTAGTACAGGGCGATGTAGTTCTTGGTGGTGTAGAGGATTTCCGGCACGGCTACCGCCGAGACCACGGTGGTTTCCTTGAGCAGGAAGATGAAGTTGGCGAACAGCGCCGGCAGGCTGAGGATGCCGGCCTGGGGCAGGATCACGTGGCGCAGCAACTGGCCCTCGGACAAGCCGATGGAACGCCCCGACTCAAGCTGCGCGCGCGGCACCGCTTCGACACCCGCTCGCAGCACCTCGGTGAGGTAGGCGCCGCCCATGAAGGTCATGGTGATGATCGCGGCAGCGAAGCCGGATACTTTCAAACCCAGGGTCGGCAGTGCGAAATAGACGAAGAACAACTGGATCAGCAGCGGCGTGTTGCGTGCCAGCTCCACATAGCCTTTGACCAGCCGCCACAGGTAGGGGGTGCGAAACACCAGGACGGCGGCATTGAACACGGCGACCAGCAGCGAGGTGGCGATGGCGATCAGCCCGACCTGCAGGGTGACGCCGACGGCCTTGAGGAATGCCGGGAGTGTGCTAAGCATGAAGGCAGTGTCGAAGGTCATGGATAACGCCTCGACACAAGGTCACGGAGGTACGACATGGGCAAGGTTCCGGGCCCGACGCGAGGATGGCTCGGCGTCATGGACGATGAAAGGGATGTGCCGGTGAGCACGATGGGTAGACTCTAAAGGCATAAAAAGCTTTCTCTAAATACCCTTATTGCATATTGATATCACCCGACGGGCTAACCGGAAATTTCATACATCCGTCTGGGATCTTTCCCTCGAAATACCTCTCAAAAGGACTTCAGACTGATCGGCCTGCCAGGCCCACAGGGACGACAACGATGAACAGCCCAAGCACACCTGTTTCGAACGAACAACTTCAGTGGTTGCTGGCCCTGCGCAAGGCGCTTGCCGAGCAGCGTTGACGGGGCTCGGGATTGCGGTGCTTTCTTCGCGGGCAAGCCCGCTCCTACAAGAGCCGGTGACGGTCTCGGGATTGGGGCCGCGAAAAGAACACCGCAGCGCCAAAACAAAAACCCCCCCCCC
>NZ_JABWRO010000161.1:0-10425 GCF_014268985.1 Pseudomonas sp. RW10S2
TTCGCGGGCAAGTCGGAGCGCCGAACCGCCCACAAATCTTGCCTGTCAGCGCTGCGCGTCGAGCTCGGCCATCAGCACCTCGACCAGCTGCGCGGCCGGCAGGGCGCGCGCCCGGTGGGCGCCGGTACCGGCCCATTGTGCGGCGAAGTCGCTGCAGCCCAGGGCAGTCGCCACGCTATTGAGTGCCTTGTTGGCATCGTAGGCGCGGGGATAATCCGGCACGCCCGCAGCACTCTTCACCTCGAACGCCCGGTTGACCATACCCCGCGCAGGCCGTCCGGAAATTGCGCTGGTGATCTGCGTCTGCCCCGCCCGTGGCCCGCTCAGCGCCTCACGGTAGGCCGCGTTGGCCGACGATTCCGGGCACAGCAAGAACGCTGTACCCAACTGCGCCGCACAAGCGCCCTGCGCGAACGCCTTGGCGATGTCTGTGCCATCCATGATTCCGCCAGCTGCGATGATCGGCAGTCGAACCTGCTCGGCCAACAGGCGCACCAACTCCAGCGTGCTCGATTCGTCGTCATGCTCAGGATCGAATATCCCGCGATGACCGCCCGCCTCGTAACCCTGGGCGATCAGTGCATCGACCCCTGCTTGCTGCACTTGCAGCGCCTCGTCCACGCAGGTCACGCAGGCCAGTAGCACGATACCGGCCGCCTTCAGCGCCTCGATGAACGACTGCGGCGGCAGGCCAAAATGAAAACTCACCACTGCCGGTTTTTCTTCCAGCAGCATCTGCAGCATCTCGGGGTCTTCGACGAACGAGCGATAGATTTCCCGCAGGCCCTTCGGCGGCTGGGCCTGGAACTCGGCAAAGCGCGCTTCGAGCGCCTTCAGCCAGGCGTCCTCGCGCACGTCATCTCGCAGCGCCGGGCGGTGGCAGAACAGATTGACGTTGAACGGTTGTTGGGTCAGCGCGAAGGTTTCGCGTATGTACTGGCGAGCCTGCTCGACAGAGCTCGCGCCGATCGCGATCGACCCCAAACCACCCGCATTCGATACCGCCGCCGCCAGCGCTGGCGTAGAAACGCCCGCCATGGGCGCCTGGATGATGGGGAAACGGACGTTCAGCAAAGCCTGGATGTCAGTGGTCATGGAGGTTGCTCATCATGGGTTGCTCATGGCGGGTGCGCATGTCCGTTGGCGGGGAGCGAGCCCAGAGTTGACCTTAAGCGCACCCATGAATTTTCACAAATGATGATAAATGATGAATTCCATCACTGATCGTGAACCAGCAGTCTGGCCCGGTCGCCTCCAAGCCACTGGAAAACCGATCATGAAATGATGCATAAACACCCCATCAATCATCATCAGTGATAGGTAGTCTCCATGGAAATGCGCCAGTTGAAGATCTTCTGCGCCGTGGCCGAGCTGGGCAGTTTCACCGCGGCTGCGGTCAGGATCAACACCGTGCAATCCAACGTGACCATGCGCATCAAGGAGCTCGAGACAGAGCTCAAGCGCGAGCTGTTCATCCGCAGAAAATCCGGCGTCGTGCTCACGGTCGCGGGCGAGACGTTTCTCGGGTATGCCCGGCGCATCCTGCAACTGGCCGAAGAAAGCCGCAGCGCCCTGCTCGATACCGGTGTACCCAACGGCCCGCTGCGCCTGGGCTCGATGGAGACCACTGCCGCCATTCGCCTGCCGAAGATCCTCACCCGCTACCGCGAACAGCATCCCGATGTGCAACTGTCGTTGCTCACCGGCACCACTGCCGAACTGATCAAGGCCATCGAGTCCCACCGGATCGATGGCGCTTTCGTCGGAGGGTTTCACCAGAATCCGATGCTTGCCCAGCAAGAGGTGTTCAGCGAGGAACTGGTGCTGGTCAGCAGCGACCAGTTCGATTCGCTCGACACCTTGATGGCGCGAATGCCCTCGCAGACAGTGCTGGTGTTTCGCAGCGGCTGCTTCTACCGATCGACGCTGGAGAACTGGTTCTAT
The DNA here is from genome assembly GCF_014268985.1 of Pseudomonas sp. RW10S2. NCBI lineage: Bacteria > Pseudomonadati > Pseudomonadota > Gammaproteobacteria > Pseudomonadales > Pseudomonadaceae > Pseudomonas > Pseudomonas sp. RW10S2. The sequence goes on from NZ_JABWRO010000161.1 coordinate 1,945, forward strand.
CGGATGGGCCTGGTGCCCAACCAGATCATGGAAATGGGCAGCCTGGATGGCATCCTTACCTGCGTCTCGGCGGGAATGGGCGTGACTCTGTTGCCCAGGTCGGTGACGCAGAACTGCAGCGTGCGCCATGCGATTCGCTGCCATGAACTACCCGCGGAATTCTCCCGCGTGTCCACGGTGTTCATCCGTCGCCAGGATTCGTTGCCGACCTCGGCGATGAGCGCCTTCATGGAGCTGGCGCAGCAGCGCAGGGACGCGGCGGACCTGTACTGAGCCTGGCGCAAAAAAAAGCCCGGCCATTCGCATGACCGGGCACATACACCCAAAGGAGCAACAGGTGTCAGGGTTGGGAATTCGTGGACGCCTCGCGCCTCAAGCCACTGCGGCGAGCTTCGCCTTGGCCTGGTTCAGGCCTTTCTCGTGGAAGTCGCCGCTCATGTTCAGGCCCTCGGCGTGAATGAAGTTCACCTCGTGGATCCCGATGAAGGCCATCACCTGGCGCAGGTAGGGTTCCTGGTGATCGCTGGCAGCGCCGGTGTGGATACCGCCGCGGGCAGTCAGGACGATCGCACGCTTGCCGTTGAGCAGCCCCTGCGGGCCGGTCGGGGTGTACTTGAAGGTGATGCCGGCACGCAGCACATGGTCGAGCCAGGCCTTGAGTGTGCTGGGGATGGCGAAGTTGTACATGGGCGCCGCCATCACCAGCACATCGGCGGCCAGCAACTCATCGGTCAGCTCGTTGGAGCGGGCCAGCGCATCGATTTCAGCCGCGCTGCGCTGCTCTTCAGGCTTCATCCAGCCGCCGAGCAGGTTGGCGTCCAGGTGCGGCACCGGGTTGACCGCCAGGTCGCGTACCTTGATCTCGTCGGCAGGATGCGCCGCTTGCCACTGCTGGATGAAGTCGCGGGTCAGTTGACGGGAAACGGAATCCTGTTGGCGGGCGCTGCTTTCGATGATCAGTACGCGGGACATGGGGTGCCTCCATCGGCAAATAGGGTTGCGATTCGATGGAGGTGAGATTAAGACTTGACCTATCGATAAAAAAGCGTAAAAAGTGGGTTCAATCTATCGATTAATTGGTTTTATTCCGGTTTGCAGCTCAGGTCGATGCGCAGCTTGATGATCTGCCGGTTGAACTTGGCCGTCACATCCACGCTCTTGCCGGCCGGCACATTGACCCGACGCACCCTCGGCGCTTCGGGGCCATTGCGCATGGTGACCTTGCAGGCAGCCGGCACCTGCCCGTAGTTGTTCAGGCTGATGCTGCCGATGTCATAGGCGGTGTCGTACGCGGTGTAGTCGAGCTTGACCCCTTCGATCTCCTTCTGCACATCGATGGGATAGGCCATGGCGCTCAGGGGCAGGGACGTCAGCAGTACCGCAAACCATTTCTTCATTTCGCGCTCTCCTTGTGATGAGCGCAGCTTAGGACAACAGGAGCCGAAGATGAAAGCGCCGCGCGTGACCCTGGATCAATGGCGGACCCTGCAGGCGGTGGTCGATCACGGCGGCTTCGCCCAGGCCGCCGAAGCGCTGCATCGCTCGCAGTCCTCGGTGAGCTACACCGTGGCGCGCATGCAGGAGCAACTGGGCGTGCCGCTGCTACGCATCGACGGGCGCAAGGCGGTACTGACCGAGGCCGGCAGCGTGCTGCTGCGTCGCTCGCGGCACCTGGTCAAACAGGCCAGCCAGCTCGAAGACCTGGCTCACCACATGGAACAGGGCTGGGAGGCCGAAGTGCGCCTGGTGGTCGACGCCGCCTACCCCAGCGCCCGGCTGGTGCGCGCACTGAGCGCGTTCATGCCGCAGAGCCGCGGCTGCCGTGTGCGCCTGCGTGAAGAAGTGCTGTCCGGGGTCGAGGAAGTACTGCACGAAGGCATCGCCGACCTTGCCATCAGCAGCTTCAACATTCCCGGCTACCTGGGCGCCGAGCTGAGCGCGGTGGAGTTCGTCGCCGTCGCCCACCCCGAGCACAGCCTGCATCGCCTGGGCCGAGAGATCACGTTCCAGGACCTGGAAAGCCAGTTGCAGGTGGTGATCCGCGACTCCGGCCGCAGCCAGCCACGCGACGTCGGCTGGCTGGGTGCCGAACAGCGCTGGACCGTCGGCAGCCTGGGCACCGCGGCGACCTTCGTCGGCAGCGGCCTGGGCTTTGCCTGGCTGCCCCGGCACATGATCGAACGCGAACTGCGCGAGGGCCTGCTAAAGCCTCTGCCGCTCGATCAGGGTGGCAGTCGCCACCCGCTGTTCTACCTTTACTCGAGCAAGGAAAAGACCTTGGGTCCGGCCACGCAGATCCTCATCGAGCTGCTGCGCAATTTCGACACCGCGCCACTGGACGTGCCCTTCGCAGCCCCCCCGCAAGCCTGAGAGGACCGCGCCCATGGCCTGTTTCGAACGTGACGGATGCCTGCTGCACTATGAGGAACATGGCCAGGGCGAGCCTCTGGTACTGCTGCACGGGCTCGGTTCGAGCAGCCAGGACTGGGAGCTGCAGGTCCCGGAGCTGAGCCGTCACTATCGGGTGATCCTGATGGACATTCGCGGCCACGGCCAGTCGGCCAAACCTCGCCACGGCTACCAGATCAAGACCTTCAGCGAAGACTTGCTGGCCCTGCTCGACCATCTGGACACCGGCCCGGTGCACTTCGTGGGCTTGTCCATGGGCGGCATGGTCGGTTTCCAGTTTGCCGTCGACCATCCGCACAGGCTGCGCAGCCTGTGCATCGTCAACAGCGCCCCCGAGGTCAAGCGCCACAACCTCGAACACTGGATCTGGTGGGCCAAGCGCTGGAGCCTGGCACGCCTGCTCAGCGTCGAGACGGTCGGCCAGGGCCTGGCCGCGCGCCTGTTCCCCAAACCCGAGCAAGGCGAACTGCGCCGCAAGATGGCCGAGCGCTGGGCGCGCAACGACAAGCGCGCTTACCTAAAGAGCTTCGACGCCATCGTCGACTGGGGTGTGCAGGAACGCATCGGGCAGATCCCGTGTCCGACACTGGTGATCGCCGCCGACCACGATTACACCCCGATACAACAGAAAGCGCGCTACGTTGCCCTGATGCCCCATGCGACACTGGCGGTCATCGAGGATTCGCGGCACGCTACGCCCCTGGACCAACCCGAGGTCTTCAACCAGACCCTGCTGCGTTTCCTCGCAGCCGCATCCACCTCTCAAGGATCATTGAGCCCATGCTGAAGAAACTCCTGCTGACCGCCTGCTCGTTCGCCTTCGCTGCCAGCGTCATGGCGTCCGACAAGACCCCTCACGTGCTGCTGACTACCAGCTTCGGCGATGTCGAGATCGAACTGAACGCCGAAAAAGCCCCCATCAGTACGAAGAACTTCCTGGAGTACGTCGACAGCGGTTTCTATAACAATACGATCTTCCACCGCGTGATCCCGGGCTTCATGGTCCAGGGCGGCGGCTTCACCGACCAGATGGTACAGAAGAGCACCAAGGATCCGATTCGCAACGAAGCCAGCAACGGCCTGCAGAACACGCGCGGCACGCTGTCGATGGCCCGCACCTCGGATCCGAATTCGGCCACCAGCCAGTTCTTCATCAACGTGGCCGACAACGACTTCCTCAATCCTGGTCGTGACCGCGGCTACGCCGTGTTCGGCAAGGTGACCAAGGGCATGGAGGTGGTCGACCAGATCGTCAACTCCCCCACCACCGTCAAGAAAGGCATGCGCGATGTACCGGCCGATCCGGTCTACATCAAGTCGGCCAAACGTATCGATTGATCGCGGGTCTCACAGGATGTGACGCCGCCCGCGAGCGGGATCAACAGGAGTTTCCATGCTGTACCGTCGCTTCGAACAACTGATCGACATCTTCCGTGAGGCGCCCAGCGAGGCGCCGCCGAGCACGGTCTGGCCGTTCTACCTGTACTACTTGCGCCAGGTCTGGCCGAGCTTTCTCGCCTTGCTGGTGGTCGGCCTGGTCGCCTCGCTGATCGAGGTGGCCTTGTTCAGCTACCTGAGCCGGATCATCGACCTGGCCCAGGGCACGCCCAACGTCAACTTCTTCAGTGAGCACAGCGGCGAGCTGATCTGGATGCTGGTGGTGGTCCTGTTGCTGCGGCCGGTGTTCTTCGGCCTGCACGACCTGCTGGTGCACCAGACCATCAACCCGGGGATGACCAGCCTGATCCGCTGGCAGAACCACACCTATGTGCTCAAGCAGAGCCTGAACTTCTTCCAGAGCGACTTCGCCGGGCGCATCGCCCAGCGCATCATGCAGACCGGCAACTCGCTGCGCGACTCGGCGGTGCAGGCGGTGGATGCGCTGTGGCACGTGCTGATCTACGCGATCAGCTCGCTGGTGCTGTTTGCCGAGGCCGACTGGCGCCTGATGATTCCGCTGCTGGCCTGGATCGTCGGCTATATCGCCGCGCTCTACTACTTCGTGCCGCGGGTCAAGGAACGCTCGGTGGTGTCCTCGGACGCACGCTCCAAACTGATGGGGCGGATCGTCGATGGCTACACCAACATCGCCACCCTCAAGCTGTTCGCCCACACGGACTACGAACAGCAGTACGCCCGCGAGGCGATCAGCGAACAGACCGAGAAGACGCAACTGGCCTCACGCGTCATCACCAGTATGGATGTGGTGATCACCACCCTCAACGGCCTGCTGGTGGTCGCCACCACCGGCCTTGCCCTGTGGCTCTGGAGCCAGTCGCTGATCAGCGTCGGCGCCATTGCCCTGGCCACGGGCCTGGTGATCCGTATCGTCAACATGTCCGGCTGGATCATGTGGGTGGTCAATGGCATCTTCGAAAACATCGGCATGGTCCAGGATGGCCTGCAGACCATTGCCCAGCCGGTCTCGGTCATCGACACGCCCAATGCCCCGGCATTGAAGGTCAGCCGTGGCGGCGTACGTTTCGACGATGTCGACTTCCACTACGGCAAGGGTGGCAAGGTCATCGATGGGCTGAACCTGGATATTCGCCCGGGCGAGAAGATCGGCCTGATCGGCCCGTCCGGTGCGGGCAAGTCCACGCTCGTCAACCTGCTGCTGCGCCTGTACGACGTGCAGGGCGGGCGCATCCTCATCGATGGCCAGGATATCGCCCAGGTCAACCAGGCCAGCCTGCGTGCGCAGATCGGCATGATCACCCAGGACACCTCGCTGCTGCACCGCTCGATCCGCGACAACCTGCTGTATGGCCGGCCGGACGCGAGCGACGAGGAAGTCTGGGAGGCCGTGCGCCGTGCCCGGGCCGACGAGTTCATCCCGCAGTTGTCCGACGCCCAGGGCCGCACCGGCTTCGACGCCCATGTAGGCGAGCGCGGGGTCAAGCTCTCCGGCGGCCAGCGCCAGCGCATCGCCATTGCCCGCGTGCTGTTGAAGAATGCGCCGATCCTGATCATGGATGAAGCGACCTCGGCGCTGGACTCGGAAGTCGAGGCAGCGATCCAGGAGAGCCTGGAAACCCTGATGCAGGGCAAGACCGTGATCGCCATCGCCCACCGCCTGTCGACCATCGCCCGGATGGACCGTCTGGTAGTGCTGGAGAAGGGGCGTATCGTCGAAAGCGGCAGCCACGCCGAGCTGCTGGCCCAGCAAGGGCTGTATGCGCGGTTGTGGCATCACCAGACCGGCGGGTTCGTCGGGGTGGATTGAGGGGTTCTAACCGGCCAGGTAGCGCGTTGCACTGACGGACAGCGCGGTACCTGTGGGAGCGGGCTTGCCCCGCGATAGTGCCGGCACAGACCCCACTCAACCCCGCCGATACGGCAGCATCTCCCGTGCCTGCTCGGCATACGCCCTCACCCCGTCTCGCTCCTGAGCCAGAAACTCATCCACCGCCCGCCGCAGCCCAACATGGCGCAAGTAGTGCCACGAACGCGTCAGCACCGGTTCGAACCCGCGGATCAGCTTGTGCTCCCCCTGGGCACCGGCGTCGAACCGCTGCAGCCCCTCGGCAATCGCGTAGTCCATGCCCTGGTAGAAGCAGGTCTCGAAATGCAGGCGGTCGAATTCGTCCAGGCAGCCCCAGTAGCGACCGTAGAAACTGTCGCCCCCGACCAGGCTCAAGGCCATGGCCACGTCGCGGCCGTTCTGCCGTGCGACCACCACCCGCAGCGCCTCGGGCATGCGCTCGGCCAGCAGGCTGAAGAACTCACGGGTCAGGTAGGGCGCACGTCGTCGCACCGCATAGGTGTTGGCATAGCAGCGGTAGACGAAATCCCAGCGCGCCTGGTCCAGCTCATCGCCGCGCAGCCACTGGAAGTCGATGCCCTGCCCGGCCACCTGCTCGCGCTCCTTACGCACCTGCTTGCGCTTGCGCGAGCTGAGGGTGTCGAGAAAGTCCTGAAAATCCCGATAACCACGGTTGCGCCAGTGGAACTGGCAGCCCAGGCGCTCCATCCAGCCCGGCTGGCCGAGCATCTGCTCGTCCAGGCTGCTGTCGGTGAAGTTGATGTGCGCACCGGACAGTTCACCCTTGACCAGGTACTCCGGCAATGCCTGCAGCAACAGCAGGGCGTCGGCAGGGTCTGCGCTCAGCAGGCGCGGCCCACTGACCGGGCTGAACGGCACCGCCCCGAGCAGCTTGGGGTAATAGGCGATACCCGCACGCTCACAGGCATCGGCCCAGCCGTGGTCGAACACGTACTCACCGAACGAATGCCATTTGCGGTACGCCGGCAGCAACGCCCGCACCTCGCCGTCACGCTCCAGCACCAGGTGCTCGGCGGCCCAGCCGGTCTGGCGGCTGACGCTGCCGCTGTCCTCCAGCGCACTGAGAAAGGCATGGCGCAGAAACGGCTGGCCGGCGGGCACGAGCGCGTCCCAGGACAGTGCCGGAAGGTCACGCAGGTGGGCAAGACTGTAGAGGCTGGTCACGACTTCGGCTCCCTGAACACAGGTCGCCAGTATCGCCAAAGGCGCCGGTTCGCTCAAATGACGACGACCGTTCTTATAACCAAGTGAGTAATTACTTAACAGCAGTGCCACTAAATAGACATTATTCTGTAATCCCCCCTCGCAATACTTGCGCCTGTTTTTCGGATGCCGAGAACCTGTCTAGTCAGGCCTTTTCCGGAGACATGCCAACTTGGGGGTGGGCGCACACAAGCCTCCCCACACTTTTCCAATAGGGAGAACCTTATGCGTCTTGTTTCTACACTTACCGGAGTTAGCCTCACCGGCATGATGCTGGCCCTGAGCGCCCCGGCCAGTGCTGCAGTCGACGCCAAGCTGCTCGAAATGCTCCGCGCCAACGGCTCGATCAACCAGGCGCAGTACAGCGAACTGCAGGCCGATCTGGCAAAAGAAACCAAGGAAAAGGCCGACCAGAAGGCACAGTCCGAACGCCTGAGCTCCTTCGAACAGAAAGTGGCATGGGCCGCCAAGACCCAGATCAAGGGTGACGTGCGCCTGCGTTACGAAGACGTCAACGTCGACAACCCACGCAGCGGCAGCAGCAACCAGGACCGCGAACGCGTCCGTGCCCGCGTCGGCTTCTACAGCGAAATCAACCCGCAGGTTGACGCTGGCGTGCGTATCGCCACCGGCAGCAGCGCCGATGGCCGCTCGACCAACCAGAGTCTGGACAACTACTTCGAGAAGAAATCGCTGTGGGTCGACCTGGCCTACCTCGACTGGCACCCGACCGCCATCCCGAACCTGCACCTGATCGGCGGCAAGATGCAGCAGCCTTGGGTGAGCATGGGCGACATCATCTGGGATAGTGACCTGAACCCGGAAGGTGTGGCTGTTACCTACAAGACCAACCTGGGCGGCGCCGAGCTGTTCGGCAGCGCCGGTCAGTACACCCTCAAGGACAACGTCGACGGCGACGGCGTGCAGTTCAAGCACGACGCCCAGCTGTACCACGGCCAGTTGGGTGCCCGCTTCGCACCGGCTGACACCCTCAAGGTCACCGTTGGCGGCAGCATCTACGGCTACGACAACGACAAGGAATCTGCCGCCCTGCGTCAGTTCGGCAACACCACCAACGAATTCAATCTGGTGGAAGGCTTCGGTCAGATCGACTTCACCGGCTTCGCCATCCCGCTGGCAGCCTACGGTCAGTACGTGAAGAACACCGAAAGCACCGACGGCGAAGACAAGGCCTGGCTGGCTGGTGTGAAGACCAAGCTCGGCGCCTGGAGCCTGGACTACAACTACCGCGACGTGCAGCGCAACGCTGTGGTCAGCGCCTTCACCGACTCCGACTTCGGTAACGGCTTCACCGGTAACCGTGGTCACAAGTTCAAGGTCGGTTACGAAATCGACAAGAACTTCGCTGTCGGCGCGGCTTACCTGATGGCCAAGACCGACCGTTCGCAGCTGCCGAACACCGACGCGGACGTCGACACCCTGCAGGTCGACCTGGAAGCCAAGTTCTAAAAGAACGCTCCCCTGCGTAGCTCAGCGGGAAGTGCCGACCCCATCCGGCGCTTCCCGCTTTTTTTCGTCTGCTGAAAATACAACGGCCTTTTCGCGGGCAAGTCGCAGCGGCG
>NZ_JABWRO010000162.1:0-10342 GCF_014268985.1 Pseudomonas sp. RW10S2
GTGCTCTACCAACTGAGCTATTCCCGCAATGTGAAGCAAAACCGCATGTGGCGTGAATGGCCTGAGCCTTTCACTACCGCTGCACCGTCAATGGACGCCACAGTTTTAAAACTGGAGCGGGAAACGAGACTCGAACTCGCGACCCCGACCTTGGCAAGGTCGTGCTCTACCAACTGAGCTATTCCCGCAATATGGCGTCCCCTAGGGGACTCGAACCCCTGTTACCGCCGTGAAAGGGCGGTGTCCTAGGCCACTAGACGAAGGGGACACGCTACAACTTCACTGCCTGCCGCGTTTCGCTGTGTGCTTTACGCTGCAAGTGGCGCGCATTCTATGGATGCCTCGACAAGCCGTCAACCCCTTTGTGGAAATTTATTTAAATCAACGACTTCCGCCCCTGTACATAGGTCGCGCATGATGCGCCCGGGGATTGGCGTTGCTTTTCTGACGCCAGCCCGGCAAGCTCGCATCAAAGTGCCAGCACTGTAGATTTTCGACCTTGCGCCGACACCCATGGGTATGACCTGTCCGCCAGGCTGCACTGTTCGCCCCCTGGCGAACTCACTACACTCAATGATGCAAAACTTCTTCATGAGGCGTTAACGGTGACACCACTTCTGATCACCCTGCTCATCGTGGCGGGTATCGCGTTGCTGATCGTGATCGGCTACCTCAACAATGTCGTGGAAAACGCCAAGCTCGAGCGCGCGCGCCTTAAAGTCGAGCTGACCGAACGCTTGCGCCGCTGCGGTGAGATCACCGAAACCTTCCCCGGCCAACTGATGACCCCGGCACTCAAGCTGCTGCTGACCCGCCTGGAGCTCAACCTCAATCAGCGCCTGCTGGCGCTGGACAAGCACAACGGCGACTTCAAGGCGCGCATCACCGAACTCGAAGGATTGATTGCCAAGGGCGACAAGTTGCCGGTCAACAACCCGCCGAGCCCGATTCAGACCGAGGTCAAAGCCAAGGACGTGCGCTTCCTGCTTGAGTCGCTGCACAACCAGATCGTGCGCGCTACCCAGGAAAACTTCCTGCAGTCCAACGAAAGCAAGTACTGGGTCAGGGAAATTCGCCACATCCTGGTACTACTGCACATCGAGTTCTTCAATAACCTCGGCCAGCAGGCGTTGCAGCAGAATCAACCAGGCCATGCGCGGCTGGCGTTCGAACGCGGCGTGCAGTACCTGCGCAAACAACCGGAACCGAAACAATATGAAGAGCAGCTGACCTACCTGGAAAAACTGCTCGCTCGCGCCAACGCGCAAGTACTGGACCAGATGGAGCCGGCCGAAAATGACCAGAACGCGCTGACCCAGGGCCTGAAAACCGATGAAGACGAGACGTGGAAAAAGCGGGTGATCTACGACTGATCCACAACCGTTGAATACAAGAAGGGCCGCAAAAAGCGGCCCTTCTTGTTTTTCAGCAGTCGCTCAACGCCAGGAAGATCGACGCCAGGCGTTCAAGCCCGCACTGATCGGCCTCACTGAAACGCGCAAGGCTCGGACTGTCCAGGTCGAGCACGCCAATCAGCCTGCCCTCCTTTACCAGCGGGATCACCAGCTCGCTGTTGGACGCGCTGTCACAGGCGATGTGACCTGGGAATGCATGCACATCTTCCACCCGCTGGGTCTGCCGCGTGGCTGCGGCCGCGCCGCACACACCCTTGCCGAATGCGATGCGCACGCACGCCACCTGCCCCTGAAATGGCCCGAGCACCAGTTCTTCGTTGCGGTTGAGGTAGAAACCCGCCCAGTTCAGGTCTTCCACCTGGTGGTAGAGAAATGCCGAGAACTGTGCGGCGTTGGCGATGAAGTCACGTTCGTCGGCGAACAACGCCTGTACTTGCGCAGCCAGCAGGTCATAGCCATCGAGGCCTTTGCCGCTGGCGTTGAGGTCGATCATTGGTTCTGCTCCAGCAATTGCAGTCCGACCCAGTAGCGGGCGAACTGGTAGGCACAACGGCCATTACGGTTGCCGCGGCCGGTGGCCCAGCGCGCAGCGAGGATGTCGAGTTCTTCGGTGCGCTGCCAGGCCAGCCCGGCCGGTCGCGCGAGTTGGCCGATCCAGTGCTCGACCACGTTGAGGAAATGCTCCTGGGTGAACGGATAGAACGACAACCACAAGCCAAACCGGTCAGACAAGGCGATCTTGTCTTCCACCGCTTCGTTGGGGTGCAGCTCGCCATCGATCATCTTCCAGTTTTCGTTGTCGCTCTGCTTCTCGGGCACCAGGTGACGGCGGTTCGAGGTGGCATAGAGCAGGACGTTGTCCGGCGCCTGCTCGAGCGAACCATCGAGCACACTCTTGAGCACGCGGTAGTCGCCCTCTCCCGCCTCGAACGAGAGGTCGTCGCAGAACAGGATGAAGCGTTGCTCGAGCTTTTGCAGTTGCTCGACCACCCGCGGCAAGTCGGCCAGGTGATCGCGCTCGATCTCGATCAGGCGCAGGCCCTGGCTGGCATGTTCGGCCAGCAGCGCACGCACCAGCGACGACTTGCCGGTGCCCCGCGAGCCCCACAGCAGAGCGTGGTTGGCGGGCATGCCATTGATGAACTGATGGGTGTTGCGGCCCAGTTGCTCACGTTGCTGATCGACGCCGATCAGGTCCGAGAGTCGGATGTCCAGGCTGACTTCCAACGGCATGAGGTAGCCACTGCGACCATCACGCTGCCAGCGCGCAGCGAGGGTCGACGACCAGTCGATCTGCGGTCGGGGCGCCGGCAGCAGCGGTTCGAGGCGGGTCAGTATGGATTCGGCGTGTTCCAGGAATGCAATGAGGCGGGTGTCCATGAAGGTTTCCTTAATCAAGACCGGTTCAGGAGCCGGAGCGCCGCCATAGCGCGACAAGACTGCCCCTACAGAGCCAACAGAGGTTGTGGGAGCAGGCTCGTCCCGCGATGGCCGCACACCGGCCCATTGATTGGATCGCTCGAAACAACAGACAGACCCGCCAGCAGCCGGGGCTGATCGGCTATGCTTGCGCAGCGCAAGGGGCGTTGAACCGGCTCGGGAACCATGGATATCAAGTTCACCAATCGCCTGTCATACAAGCAAGCCCGGTTGACAGTCCTGGTCGGCTTCATCCTGGGAACATTGCTCAGTCTCATCCAGATCGGCATCGATTATGCCAGCGAAGACGCGTCCATCAACCGCGAAGTGCAGGCATTGCTGCAAATAAGCCACGACCCGGCCTCGCGCATCGCCTACAACATCGACGCCGAGCTGGCTCAGGAGCTCACCGGCGGGCTGCTGCAATCGCCAGCGATCATCCGTGCGCGCCTGATCGACAACAACGATACGGTGCTGGCCGACGTCCATCGCCCGCGCCAGGAAGACAGCTACCGGCCGCTCAGCGACTTCCTGTTCGGCGAGCAACGCCAGTTCAAGGACCGCCTGTTCCTCGCCCACATGCCCGAAGATTACCTCGGCACCCTGTACCTGGATGTCGACACCTACGCCTTCGGCAGCCGCTTTCTCGACCGCGCCGGCATCACCCTGCTCAACGGCTTCGCCCGCAGCCTGGTGCTGACCGGTATTCTCCTGGGGCTGTTCTACATCATGCTGACCAAACCGCTGGTCACTGTCATCGGCGCCCTGAGCGGCAGCGATCCACGCCAACCCGGACAGACGCGCCTGGACTACCCCACCGGTCATGAGCACGATGAGATCGGGGTACTGGTGAAAGTCGCCAACCAGCAGTTCGTCAGCATGGCCACCGAAATCCAGCAGCGGCGCAACGCCGAAAACCGCCTCACCCAATACCTCAACGAGCTGGAAGACATCGTCTCGGCCCGTACCGAAGAACTCAAGGCCAGCAACAACCGGCTGAGCCAGTCCAACCAGGAACTGGAAGAGGCCCGCCGCCGCGCCCTGGACATGGCCCAGGCGCGCGCCGCCTTCCTGGCCAACATGAGCCACGAGATCCGCACACCGCTCAACGGGATGCTCGGCATGATCGCCCTGGCCCTGGACAGCGGGCTGACCGCCGAGCAACGCCAGCAGCTGTCGATCGCCCACGACTCGGGCAAGGTGCTGGTCGAGCTGCTCAACGATATCCTCGATCTGTCCAAGTTCGATGCCGGGCAACTGGAGCTCGAACGCATTCCTTTCGACATGGGGGCAATGGTCGAGGACACCGCCAATCTGCTGTCGCAGAACGCCGCGCCCAGTGTCGAGCTGACCTGCCTGATCGCTCCGGACTTTCCCAGCACCGTGCTCGGCGACCCCACACGGGTGCGCCAGATCGTCAGCAACCTGCTGTCCAATGCGCTCAAGTTCACCCGTTTCGGGCGCGTCGACGTTCGCCTTTCGAGCATCGTCGGCGGCGTACGCCTTGAAGTGTGCGACACCGGTATCGGAATCCCGGAGGAAGCCCAGGTGCGCATCTTCCAGCCCTTCACCCAGGCTGGCGCTGGCATCACCCGCCAGTACGGCGGCACCGGCTTGGGCCTGGCGCTCACCCACAACCTGTGCAAGGCCATGCACGGGCACCTGCATATTCACTCGCAAACCGGCTTCGGCAGCCGCTTCAGCGCCGACCTGCCCCTGCCCACCCACACCGAAGCGGTCTCGCCTGCGCCGCTGAAGGGTCAGGTGGTGGCACTGAGCAATGCCTCAAGCGGCCTGGCTGAACTACTGCACGGCCTTTTGCCAAGCTGGGGGTTGGATTATCAGCGACGCGACGATCCCAGAGGGCTCGAAGGCATGGCCATCGATCTGCTCATCACCGACGATGCCGAGCACCTGTTCGAACTGCGCCACGGCCTCAGCGCACCGATCCTGCTGGTCACGGCCTATGGCAACTTCCTGCCCGGCGAGCAAACCGCGCAATTGGCCCCTTTGCACCAGCAGGCACGCCCTCTGGCGCGCAATGCCCTGTACCAGATGCTGCGTCGCACCCTGCAAGGCGAGAATGCCACCCCCGCACCCACCGAGGCCGGCCGCCTGCTGGAGCGGCGCGCGCAGATCCTTCTGGTGGAAGACAACCCGGTAAACCAGTTGGTAGCCAAGGGCATGCTCGGCAAGCTCGGCTGCCAGGTACAGGTTGCCGCCCATGGTGCCGAAGCGCTGGAGATACTCGAGCGCGAAGGCTTCGACATGGTACTGATGGACTGCAACATGCCGGTGATGGATGGCTACGAGGCCAGCCGGCGCATCCGCCAGAGCGGGCGCTGGCCCGACCTGCCAATCGTCGCCCTGACCGCCAACGCCATGCCCGAAGAGCGCGAACGCTGTCGCGCTGCGGGCATGGACGACTACCTGGCCAAGCCGTTCCGCCGCGAAGAGCTACTCGCCCTGATCGACCACTGGGTGCCGGTCAGCGGCTGAGCAGACGCTCGATATCCGCTTCCAGCGCCTGCGGCTTGGTGGTCGGTGCATAGCGCGTGACCTGGCCGCTGGACGGATCGACAAGGAACTTGGTGAAGTTCCACTTGATCTTCTGCGTCCCCAGCAGGCCGGGCGCACGCTTCTTCAGCTCGGCGAACAGCGGGTGGGCGCCAGGGCCGTTCACCTCGATCTTGCGAAACAGCGGGAAGCTCACGCCGAAGTTGAGCTCACAGAACTGCGCGATTTCCGACGCATCGCCCGGCTCCTGCTTGCCGAACTGGTTACACGGAAAGCCCAGTACGACAAGGCCCTGGGCGGCATGGTCCTGCCACAGCTTCTCAAGCCCCTTGTACTGCGGCGTGAAACCGCACTGGCTGGCGGTGTTGACCACCAGCAGCGCCTTGCCGGCGAAGTCGCCCAGGGTTTTCTGCTCGCCCTTGAGGGTGACGCAGGGAATGTCCAGCAACGCATCGGCCATGTCGAATCTCCGTTCAGTCGTGCGGTTTGAAATCCAGGCAAACCGAATTGATGCAGTAGCGCAGCCCCGTCGGTGGCGGGCCGTCCGGGAACACGTGACCCAGGTGCGCGTCGCACTGGGCGCAGGTGACTTCGGTGCGGATCATGCCGTGGGACGTGTCGCGGATCTCGATCATCGCACTCTCCTCGATCGGCGCGTAGAAGCTCGGCCAGCCGCAACCGGAGTCGAACTTGGTCTGCGAATCGAACAGCGGCAGATCACAACAGATGCAGTGATAGACACCGGCACGCTTTTCACTGTTGTATTTGCCCGTGAACGGTCGCTCGGTCCCCTTCAGGCGGCATACCTGGTATTGGGCGGGATCGAGCATCTCACGCCATTCTTCAAGTGTTTTGTCGATCTTTTGCATGGATGGACCTCGGCAGGCTGAATTTCACCCTGCGCCGTCTTTTCCCTGGCGCGGGTGGCACGTATATTAGTTGGCTTGTGCGCAGACGATCAGTCTGGCACCCGCGCCCCGTCCTTTTCAAACCTTTTGACGACAGCGCCCCGCGACTTATCCATTCGGGATCACATCATGCAGTTCAGCAAATCGAACAAGCTCGCCAATGTCTGCTACGACATTCGCGGTCCGGTGCTCAAGCACGCCAAGCGTCTGGAAGAGGAAGGCCAGCGCATCCTCAAGCTGAACATCGGCAACCCGGCGCCCTTTGGTTTCGAAGCGCCGGACGAAATCCTCCAGGACGTGATCCGCAATCTGCCGACCGCCCAGGGCTACAGCGACTCCAAAGGGCTGTTCAGCGCGCGCAAGGCGGTGATGCAGTACTGCCAGCAGAAGCAGATCGAAGGCGTTGGCATCGAGGACATCTACCTGGGCAACGGCGTCTCCGAACTGATCGTGATGTCGATGCAGGCGCTGCTCAACAACGGTGACGAGGTGCTGATCCCGGCCCCCGACTACCCATTGTGGACCGCAGCAGTGAGCCTGGCTGGCGGCAAGCCCGTGCACTACCTGTGCGACGAGCAGGCCGACTGGTTCCCGGATCTTGACGACATCAAGGCCAAGATCACTCCGAACACCAAGGCCCTGGTGATCATCAACCCGAACAACCCGACCGGCGCGGTGTAC
Source organism: Pseudomonas sp. RW10S2 (assembly GCF_014268985.1). Taxonomy (NCBI): domain Bacteria; kingdom Pseudomonadati; phylum Pseudomonadota; class Gammaproteobacteria; order Pseudomonadales; family Pseudomonadaceae; genus Pseudomonas; species Pseudomonas sp. RW10S2. The sequence goes on from NZ_JABWRO010000162.1 coordinate 6,941, forward strand.
TCCAGGGAGCTGCTGCTCGGCATGCTGGAGCTGGCCCGCCAGCACAACCTGGTGGTGTTCTCCGACGAGATCTACGACAAGATCCTCTACGACGAAGCCGTACACATCAGCACCGCCTCGCTCGCTCCGGATGTGCTGTGCCTGACCTTCAACGGCCTGTCCAAGTCCTACCGGGTCGCAGGTTTCCGCTCCGGCTGGCTGATCATTTCCGGGCCCAAGCACCACGCGCAGAGCTACATCGAAGGCATCGACATGCTGGCCAACATGCGCCTGTGTGCCAACGTGCCCGCACAGCACGCCATCCAGACCGCGCTGGGCGGCTACCAGAGCATCAACGACCTGGTATTGCCGCCGGGCCGCCTGCTCGAACAGCGCAACCGCACCTACGAGTTGCTCAACGCCATCCCCGGCGTCAGCTGTGTCAAGCCAATGGGTGCCCTGTACGCGTTCCCGAAAATCGACCCGAAGGTCTGCCCGATCCACAACGACGAGAAGTTCGTCCTCGACCTGCTGCTGTCGGAGAAACTGCTGATCGTCCAGGGCACGGCGTTCAACTGGCCGTGGCCGGATCACTTCCGCGTCGTCACCCTGCCGCGGGTGGATGACCTGGAGCAAGCCATCGGCCGTATCGGCAACTTCCTGCGCACCTACTCGCAGTAAGCGATCAAGGCCTTGTCGTGCCAACCGGCCATGTTGGCACGACGCCCTCCGCCCCACGGATGAATTCTTACATCCTGCAACGGTCTATCCCCCGGCGATCCGCCGCATCTCTGTCATACTTCGCGATACACAGTTTGAAATAGTCGGCCAGTTGAATCGCCTCGGCCGCCACCTTATATACCCCGCAGTAGAGCGACATTTTCATCCGTCAGGAGAACGTAACAACCATGATGCGCATTCTGTTGTTTGTAGCCACCAACCTTGCGGTGGTGCTGGTTGCAAGCATTACCCTCAGCCTGTTCGGTTTCAACGGGTTCATGGCCGCCAACGGCGTCGACCTGGACCTGAGCCGCCTGCTGGTCTTCTGCGCCGTGTTCGGGTTTGCTGGCTCGCTGGTTTCGCTGTTCATCTCCAAGTGGATGGCGAAGATGACCACCGGCACCCAGATCATCACCCAGCCGCGCACCCACCACGAACAGTGGCTGCTGCAGACGGTCGAGGAGCTGTCCCGCGAGGCGGGTATCAAGATGCCGGAAGTGGGCGTGTTCCCCGCCTACGAGGCGAACGCCTTCGCCACTGGCTGGAACCGCAACGACGCACTGGTCGCCGTTTCGCAAGGCCTGCTCGAACGCTTCTCGCGGGACGAGGTACGCGCGGTACTGGCCCACGAGATCGGCCACGTCGCCAATGGCGACATGGTTACCCTGGCACTGGTCCAGGGCGTGGTGAACACCTTCGTGATGTTCTTCGCGCGTATCATCGGCAACTTCGTCGACAAGGTGATCTTCAAGAACGAAGAAGGCCAGGGCATCGCTTATTACGTCGCGACCATCGTCGCCGAACTGATCCTGGGCATCCTGGCCAGCATCATCGTCATGTGGTTCTCGCGTCGCCGCGAATACCGCGCCGACGAAGCCGGTGCCCGCCTGGCAGGTACTGGCGCGATGATTGCCGCACTGCAGCGCCTGCGTTCGGAACAAGGTATGCCAGTGCACATGCCCGATACGATGAAGGCCTTCGGCATCAACGGCGGCCTCAAGCAGGGCCTCGCCGGCCTGCTGATGAGCCACCCGCCGCTGGAAGACCGTATCGATGCACTGCGTCGTCGCGGCTGATTCAACGCGGTAAATGGAAAGGGCGACTCAGGTCGCCCTTTTCTTTGCACGTCTTCTGGTCAGAAGGCCGATCAACGCTGCAACCGATACACCCGTTCCACCAGGCTGCCGACTCCCGCTTTCTGGAATTTAGGGCTGTCCTCGATAATGTCCGGCGCCTGCAACTCGGCCACTTCTTGCCATCCAGCAAGCCCGCGCCGGACTTCGTCATCCGGCACCGAGAACGGCGGCCCGTCCAGACGCGACTGATCGTAATCCAAGGTGACCATCAGCCCCTGGCAAGCCGTCGGCAGGTAGTCAGACAGCAACGCAAGGTAACGGGTACGCAGCACCTGCGGCAATGCAATCACCGCAGCGCGATCATAGAGCCCCGCGCACTGTGCCAGATCCTCCGCCTGCAAGGCGAAGAAGTCACCACACCACAACTCCACCAGGCCGCTGCGCCAGACCTCGAAGGCCCCATGCCGTGACACCTCGGGCTCGAGTTTGTGCTCCAGGAAGAAATCCGCCACCGCACGTTGCGACAATTCCACCCCCAGCACGCGATACCCCTGCCCCGCCAACCAGATGACATCCAGGCTCTTGCCGCACAAAGGCACCAGCACCTGGCTGCCGGATTCCAGCTTTGGCCAGTGCGCCTGCAGGTACGGGTTCACCTGCGACTGGTGAAAGCCGATCTGATTGTCCGCCCACCGCTTGTGCCAGAACGCTGGCTCCATGATTCCTCCGAATATTTCGATAGATAACTTGCAAAACTTATATTGGATATCGATCTGTAGCTGATCGAAGATGGCGGCATCTTAACCGCTCAGGACCCTGCCATGCTGCCTAGCCTGTTCATTTCCCATGGTTCCCCCATGCTTGCCCTGCAACCCGGCGCCAGCGGCCCCGCACTGGCCAGCCTGGCGGCAGGCCTGCCACGGCCGAAGGCGATCGTGGTGGTGTCCGCGCACTGGGAAAGCCAGGAACTGCAGGTGATGAGTAGCGCGCAGCCACAGACCTGGCACGACTTCGGCGGCTTCCCCGCTGCGCTGTATGCCGTGCAGTATCCAGCACCTGGCGCCCCCGAACTGGCGCGCGAGGTAGCAGGCTTGCTCAGTGACGCCGGCCTGTCCGCCCAGCTCGATGCACAACGCCCCTTCGACCACGGCACCTGGGTGCCACTGTCGCTCATGTACCCGGATGCTGGGATCCCGGTAATCCAGGTGTCGCTGCCCGGCCGCCAGGGCCCAGCCCTGCAGCTGCAGGTTGGCAAGGCACTGGCCGGATTGCGCGCCCAAGGGATACTGCTCGTCGGTTCCGGCAGCATCACCCACAACCTGGGCGAACTGGACTGGCACGCCGGGCCAGACGCCATCGAGCCCTGGGCACGGGCGTTCCGCGACTGGGTGGTCGAGCAATTGAAGGCAGAGGATACGGCCGCCCTGGAAGACTATCGACAGCAGGCTCCCTACGCGGTGCGCAACCACCCGAGTGATGAGCATCTCCTGCCATTGTTCTTTGCCATGGGTGCAGGCGACAGGTTCGGGATCGTCCACCAGGGCTTCACGATGGGAGCACTGGGAATGGATATCTACAGGTTCGACTGACTCCACAGACCTCAATCGACAGGCAAAAAAAATCCCCC
>NZ_JABWRO010000163.1:0-10245 GCF_014268985.1 Pseudomonas sp. RW10S2
TTGCTCATCGCCCCAGATCGCCGCCAACGCTTGCGGCGTGCGACGTACCTGGGCTTCGATCAGGCGGTGGATGCACTGGCTGCGGTCGAAGTCCAGGCCGTTGGAGTTCCACTGACGCTCGATGCGGGTACGCTCGCGGCCTTCCAGCAGGGCCAGGCGGTGCAGCGGCGCCTGGACGTCGGCACAGAACTGCTCCAGCAGGTGCAGCAGGTGACGCGCCACGCCTTCGACGGCGCTGTCGCGCAATTGCGTGCGGTCGTAGTTGAAGTGCAGGGTCAGCTCACGCCCGGCGGCCACCGCCAGGGTCAGCGGGTAGTTGCTTTGCTCGTGAGCACGCACCGCGCTGAAACGCAGGCTCTGATCGCCACCCTGCTCCAGGGCCTCGGCGATGGGGTAGTTCTCGAACACCAGCAAGGTGTCGAACAGGCCCTGGCTACCCTGCTCGGCCCACCGCTGGATTTCGAACAACGGTGTGTGCTCGTGCTCGCGCAGAGCCAGGTTGACGCCCTGGACCGTCTGCAACCACTGCGCCAGCGACCCCTGTGGATCGGGCGCGGCGATCACCGGCAGGGTGTTGATGAACAGGCCGATCTGCTGCTCGATGCCCTTGAGCTCCGCCGGGCGACCCGCCACGGTGGCGCCGAAGCACACGCTGCGCTGCCCGGTATAGCGCTGCAACAGCAACAGCCAGGCGGCCTGCACCAGCGTGTTGACCGTCACTTTGTGCTGGCGCGCCAGCGCGCCGAGGCGCTCCATGGCCTGGGCATCGAGGCCAGCATGATGATCGGCATATCCGCCCTGCCCGCCAGGCTGCGGCGCCGGCAAGGCACGCGACAGCCAGGTCGGGGCCTGCAGACCGCTCAATTGCTGGCGCCAGAACGCCTCGCGGGCCTGCGCCGGCTGGCGCTGCAGCCAGCCGATGTAGTCGCGGTAATGCCCGGACGGCGCTGCGATGGCCTGCCCGGCATAGCGCTGCAGCACCTCGCCCAGCAGTTGGGCGGTGCTCCAGCCGTCCATCAGGAGGTGATGGCTGGTGAAGATCAGGTGATGGCTGTTGGCACCGTTGCCCACCAGCAACAGGCGCAGCAACGGCGCCTGCTCCAGGTCGAACCCTTGCTCACGGGCTTCGCGTGCCAAGGCATCGAGCCGTGCGTTGTCCGGCACCTGGCCGTCCCAGCGCACCTCGGTGAAAGGCACCTGCACCTGGCGCTGCACCACCTGCAGCGGCCGGGTCAGCTCGCCCTGCCAGCGCAGCCCCGTACGCAGGATCGCGTGGGCCTCTACGGTGGCCTGCCAAGCGGCCTGGAAGCGCGCCACATCCAGGCCCTGCACATCGGCGCGCATCTGGTTGATGTAGTCACCGCCCGCCTGGTCGTAGAGCGAGTGGAACAACATGCCGTGCTGCATCGGCGACAGCGGGTAGATGTCCTCGACCGTGCTGGCGTCCAGTTGCAGGGCATCCAGGCCGGCCTGGTCCAGCTCGGCCAACGGCACATCGGACGGGGTCAGCCCGGCGTGGCCAGCCTCGGTGCAGTGCTCGACCAGGGCGCTGAGTGCCTCGCGGTAGGCATCGGCCAGGCCTTGCACAGTGGCGACTTCGAGCATCTGCGGGCTGAAGGTCCAGCTCAGGCTCAACTGGCCGTCATACACTTGGCCATTGAGGGTCAGCCAGTTGCCCAGTTGTGCAGTGTCGCCCTGCTCGCGGCCACGGGCCTCGCCACTGGGGCGCAGCAATGCCTGTTGCGGGTCGAAGCTGGCGTCGAACTGGCCAAGGTAGTTGAAGGTGATACGCGGCTGCGCCAGCGCCTGCAGCGCCGCACGATCATCGGCGCTGCCAAGGTAGCGCAGCACGCCGAAGCCCAGGCCCTTGTCGGGCACCGCGCGCAGTTGCTCCTTGACGCGCTTGATCGCGCTGCCCAGGTCGGCACAGTGGTCCAGACGCACCGGGAACAGGCTGGTGAACCAGCCAACGGTACGGGTCAGGTCGATGTCGTCGAACAGCTCCTCGCGGCCATGGCCTTCAAGCTGGACCAAGGCACTGTCGCTACCGCACCAGGGCGCCACGACCCGTGCCAGGGCGGTCAGCAGCAGGTCGTTGACCTGGGTGCGATAGGCCGCCGGTGCCTCTTGCAGCAGGCGCCGGGTGGTCTCGGCATCCAGCCGGGTGTGCACGGTGTGGGCCAGGGCGTTGGCCAGCGAGCCTTGCGGGTCGTTCACCGGCAGGTCGCGCGGTGCGCCGGCCAGTGCCGTCTGCCAATAGGCTATCTGCCCGCGCATCTCGCCCTGGGCCGCAGCGGCCAGGCGCTCGGCCCAGGCCTTGAGCGAGCTGGTCTTGGCCGGCAGGACGCACGGCTGGCCGGCGTCCAGTTGCGTCAGCGCCTGTTGCAGGTCATCGAACAGGATGCGCCAGGAAATGCCGTCGACCACCAGGTGATGGATGACCAGCAGCAGGCGCTGGCTGCCATCGGCGAGTTGCGCCAGTACCGCGCGCAGCAGCGAACCGTCTTCCAGCGCCAGGCTGCCCTGGGCGCGGTCGGCCAAGGCTTCCAGCGCAGCGTCGCCCTCGACTTCGGCCTGCCACAGCAAGGCCGACTGCTGGTAGAGCGCCTGCATCGCCTCTGGGGTTCTGAAGTGTGCGCCCTGGGCGCCGAACGACAGGCGCAGCGCATCGTGGTGGTTCACCAGTTGGTCCAGGGCTGCGGCCAGCGTCTCGACCTGCAGGGCGCGCGCGGGCTTGAGCCAGACCGACTGGTTCCAGCGCGCAGGCTCTGTGGGCAACGCGGCGAAGAACGCCTGTTGGGCCGGCAGCAGCGGCAGGCTGCCGTGCACCGGACCCTGGTCGATGACCAGCCCCTGCCCGCCCAGCTCGGCGACCTGGGCCAGGGCGCGGATAGTCTGGTGCTGGAACAGTTGCTTGGGGGTGAAACGAATACCCGCCTGCCGGGCACGGCTGACCAGCTGGATGGAAACGATCGAGTCGCCGCCCAGCTCGAAGAAGTTGTCGGTCACGCCCAACGCCGGGCACTTGAGCACGTCCTGCCACAGCGCGTGCAGGCGCAGCTCCAGGTCGTTGGCCGGTGCGACCTGCTCGCTGCCCGCGTTGGCTTCAGGCAACGGCAGCGCCTTGCGGTCGAGCTTGCCGTTGCTGGTCAGCGGGAACGCGTCCAGCAGCATCAGGTGGTTGGGCACCATGTAGGCAGGCAACTGCCCTTGCAGCGCCTCGCGCAGGGCGCCAGCCAGCTGCTCGTCCTGGCCCGGCTCGGGCACCACGTAGGCCAGCAACTGCTGCTCACGCGCCAGCACCAGCGCCTGGCGAACACCCGGCAGCGCGACCAGGCGCGCCTCGATCTCGCCGAGCTCGATGCGCAGGCCGCGGATCTTCACCTGATGGTCGATGCGCCCGAGGTAGTCGATCACCCCGTCGTCAGCCTGGCGCACCAGGTCGCCACTGCGGTACAGGCGCGCGCCGGGTCGGCTGGAGAACGGATCGGGCACGAAACGCTCGGCGGTCAGCGCCGGGCGCTGGTGGTAACCGCGCGCCAGGCCTTCGCCACCGATGCACAGCTCGCCGGCAGCACCCGCCGGACACACCTGCAACGCCTCGCCCAGCACATAGGCGCTGGCATTGTCGATCGGCGTGCCCAGCGGCACTACCGCCCCTGCCAGCACGGCCGGGACTTCGCACGCGGTGCTGTCGATGGTCGCCTCGGTCGGACCATAGAGGTTGACCAGGCGCCCTTGCCAGCGCTCGCGCAGCTGTGCACACAACTGCGCACTCAGGGCCTCGCCGCCGCACAGCACGGTGCGCAGGCTGGCCAGTTGCTCGGGACGTGCCTGGGGCAGCATCGCCTGCAACAGCGACGGCGCCGATTGCAGCACGGTGATGCCGTGCGCCTGAACCTGCTCCCACAGTTGCGCCAGCGACTCATCCTGCCCCGGCGCCGCCAGTACCAGGCGCGCGCCGCAGATCAGCGGCAACCAGAACTCCCACACCGACGCATCGAAGCTGATCGCGGTCTTCTGCAACACGCGGTCCTCGGCCGTCAGCGGCAAGCACTCGCGCATCCACGCCATGTGGTTGCCAAGGCCGGCATGCCGCACCGCCACGCCCTTGGGCTGGCCGGTGGAGCCGGAGGTGTAGATCAGGTAGGCCAGGTGCTCACCGTCCACCGCGACCTGCGGGGCGATGAAATCGGCGTCCTCCACAGCGGTCGCCGACTCGAGCGCCAGCACGTCCAGCCCCTGCGGCAACGGCAGTTGCGCCAGCAGGGCCGGCTGGGCGAGCAGCAGGCCGATGCCGCTGTCGTCGAACATGTAGGCCAGACGCTCGGCAGGATAGGCCGGGTCGAACGGCACATAGGCCGCACCGGCCTTGAGCACGGCCAGCAGCCCCACCACCAGTTCCAGGCTGCGCTCGGCAGCGATGCCCACGCGCACCTCGGGGCCGACGCCACGGGCGATCAGTTCACGGGCCAGGCGATTGGCCCGCGCGTCGAGCTCGGCATAACTGTACTGCTGCCCGGCGCAGACCACGGCCACGGCCTGGGGCGTGCGCTCGGCCTGGGCCTGCACTTGCAGGTGCACCGGGCGGGCATCGGCATGCACCACCTGCGACCCCTGGGCAAGCAGGCGCACCTGCTCGGTTTCGGCGGCGCTCATCAGCGCCAGTTCGGCGCAACGCTGGTCAGGCTCGGCGACGATGGCCGCGAGCAGCGTCTGCCAGTGGGCGACCAGACGCTGCACGGTGCCGCGCTCGAACAGGTCGGTGGCGTAGGTGAAGGCGGCGATCAGCGCGTCGTCGGACTCATGGGTTTCCAGGGTCAGGTCGAACTGCGCGGTGGGGTTGTCCCAGGCCACCCCTTCGACGCGCAGGTCACTGCCCGGCGCGGCCTGGGCCTGGCCGCGCGCCGGGGCACTGCGCTGGTGGTTGAACATGACCTGGAACAGCGGCGCATGGCTGAGGCTGCGCTGCGGTTGCAGGGCTTCGACCAGTTGCTCGAACGGCAGATCCTGATGCTCCTGGGCGCGCAACGCGGTGTGCTTGACCTGCTCGAGGAAGGCGCGGAACGGTTGCTGCCCGTCGATCTCGGCGCGCAGCACCTGGGTGTTGACGAAGAAGCCGAGCAACCCCTCGGTTTCCGGGCGGTTGCGGTTGGCCACCGGCACCCCGACACGGATATCGTGCTGGCCGCTGTAGCGGTGCAGGAACAGTTGGAAGCTTGCCAGCAACAGCATGAACAGGGTCGCGCCCTGCCCCTGGGCCAGGCTGCGTAATTGACGGCTGAGGTCGGCATCGAGGCTCACCTCCAGGCGCTCGCCACGCAGGCTCTGCACCGCCGGGCGCGGACGGTCGCCCGGCAGCGCCAGCAACGGCTGCTCGCCGCCCAGTTGCTCACGCCAGTAGTGCAACTGGCGCTCGCGCTCGCCGGCTTCCATCCAGTGCCGCTGCCAGATCGCATAGTCGGCGTACTGGATCGGCAGCACCGCTGCCACCGGGGCCTGCCCAAGGCTGAATGCGCCGTAGGCACGCACCAGTTCGCCGATCATGATCTGGATCGAGGCGCCGTCGGCGATGATGTGGTGCTGGACGATGGCCAGCACATGGTCGTGTTCGCCCACCTTCAGCAGGCTGGCACGCACCAGCGCGCCGTCGAACAGGTCGAACACCTGCTGGGTCAGGGCTTCGACCCGGGCCTTGATGCAGGCATCCAGCGCCGCATCGCCCGGGGTGCCAGCAACCAGTTGCTCGTGCGCCAGGGGTAGCCCCGCGGGCGGCAGGATACGCTGGCTGAGGCGCCCGTCCTGCTCGGCAAAGCGGGTGCGCAGGCTTTCATGGCGCTGCTCCAGCCAGTCGAGGCTGCGCTGCAAGGCGTCGATGTCCAGGTGGCCGCGCAGACGCAGCACGGTCGCCAGGTTGTAGGCGGTACTGCCCGGCTCCATCTGCCAGAGGAACCATTGGCGCTCCTGAGCGTAGGACACCGGCAGTGTTTCGAAGGCCGACTGCACCTGCGGGATCGGCAGGTTGGCCGGGGACACCCCCTCCGCCAGCATCTTCTCCAGGTACAGGCGGCGCTTTTCAAGCGGCAGGGTAATGAAGCGCTGCGCAATTCTCAGGGCTGCTTGGGTTTCCATCAAACTTCCTCCATTTCGTCAAGCAGCCATTCGAGCTTGCTCAATTTCGATTCATCCACCACCTGCCCACCTGCCTGGCCCAGCGCCTCGGCGAACTGCTCCAGCACCGGGGCCTGGAACACCAACTGCGGCGACAGCTTCAGGCCCAGCGCCAGTTGCAGGCGCGAGACCACGCTGACGGCCAGCAGCGAATGCCCGCCCAACTCGAAGAAGTGGTCGTGCACACCGACCTGCTCCAGTTGCAGCACCTGCTGCCAGACCTCGGCGACCTGGCGCTCCAGGTCGGTACGTGGCGCCTGGTAGGTCTGGCGTGCAGCGCTGGCGTCGACGGCGGGCAGGGCCTTGCGGTCGAGCTTGCCGTTGGGGGTCAACGGCATGCGTTCAAGCACCTGGATATGCGCCGGCACCATGTAGGCCGGCAGCCGCTCGGCCAGGCTCTGGCGCAGCGCCTCGCGCAGACCGTCGCTGCCCGCCTCGCCTACCTCCAGAGGCACCACATAGCCCACCAGTTGTGCGCCGCCCGCGCCGTCGCGGGCAATCACCACGGCCTCGCGGACCTGCGGATGGTCCTGCATCAGGGCCTGGATCTCGCCCAGCTCGATGCGGAAGCCGCGGATCTTCACCTGATGATCCAGGCGTGCGAGGTACTCCAGGGTGCCATCGGCCAGGTGGCGCACCAGGTCACCCGTGCGGTACAGCCGCGAGCCGTCGTCGGCGAACGGATGCGGTACGAAGCGCTCGGCACTCAGTGCCGCACGGCCGTGGTAGCCACGGGCCAGGCCCTCGCCGCCGATCAGCAGCTCACCGGCCACGCCCGGCGCCACCGGTTGCAGGTCGGGACCGACGACGAACAGCGTGGTGTTGCCGATGGCTTCGCCCAGCAGCGGTGCCGGCTGTGCGGCGTCCAGGCGCCTGCGTGCCGACCAGATGGTGGTCTCGGTGGGGCCATACAGGTTCCACACTTCGCCCCCCTGGGCGAGCATGCGCAGGCTCAGTTCCGGCGCCAGCGCCTCACCGCCACAGAGCATGCGGCAACCGCGCAGCAGCTCGGCCTGCGGGTTGTCGAGCAGCATGCGCCAGGTCGATGGCGTGGCCTGCACCACGTTCACGGCCTGCTCGCGCACCACCTCCAGCAGTTGATCCGGATCGCGTGCAGCCTGGCGATCCACCAGCACCACACGTGCGCCGCGCACCAACGGCAGGAAGATTTCCAGACCGAAGATATCGAACGAGAAGGTGGTCAGCGACAGCACCCGGTCGTGGGCCTGCAACCCTGGCGCTGCCGCCATGCTGTCGAGGAAGTTACCAAGCCCCCGGTGCGGGACCATCACGCCCTTGGGCCGCCCGGTGGAACCGGAGGTGTAGATGACGTAGGCCAGGTGGTCGTCAGCTACGGCCACCTGCGGGTCATGCGTCGCCAGTGCGTCCAGCGCATCCGATTCCGCTCCCAGCAGCATCTGCCGAACACCCTGCGGCAGGTTGCGTCGCTCGGCCAGGTGGGCCTGGGTCAGCAGCAGGCCGATGCCGCTGTCCTGGATCATGTAGTCCAGGCGCTCTTCGGGGAAGTCCGGGTCCAGTGGCACGTAGGCGCCACCGGCCTTGAGCACGGCCAGCAGTGCGACCAGCATTTCCAGGCCACGGTCCAGGCACAGCCCCACCAGGCGGTCTGGCCCCACACCTTGGGCAATCAGGCCATGGGCCAGACGATTGGCGCGCAGGTTGAGCTCGGCGTAGCTGATCGATTCTGCGCCATGGACGGCGGCGATGGCCTGTGGCTGCGCCTGTGCCTGGGCCTCGAACTGACGGTGCACCGGCAGCCAGCTCAGGTCGTGGCCGACCTGCCCGCTCCAATCGTGCAGCACCTGGCGGCGCAGGGCCGCAGGCAGGCTGTCGACCTCGCCCAGCGGGCGTTCGGCATCTTCGACCAGGGCGTCGAGGATCTGCGCCAGTTGCGCCGCCAGCCCGGCGATCTGCGCCGGGGTGAAGCACTGCGGGTCGAAGCTGTATTGCAGGCTCAGTTGCGCGCCAGCGTTGACCAGCAGGGTCAAGGGGTAGTTGGTCTGTTCGAGATTGTCGATCGCCCCGAAGCGCAGGCCATCCGGCGCACGCGCCTGCAGCACGTCCGACACCGGGTAGTTCTCGAACACCAGCAGGCTGTCGAACAGGGCTTCACCACCCTGCCCGACCCAGCGCTGGATGTCGAACAGCGGCGTGTATTCATGCTCGCGCAGACTCAGGTTCTGCGCCTGAAGGCCCTGCAGCAGGCTGGCGACACTGTTTTGGGCGTGCAGGGTCAGCGCGACCGGCAAGGTGTTGATGAACAGACCAACCTGCTGCTCGACCCCGGCCAGCTCCGACGGGCGCCCCGCCACCGTGGCACCGAAGCACACGGTCTGCTGCCCTTGGTGGCGCTGCAACAACAGTGCCCAAGCCGCCTGCAGCAAGGTATTGAGGGTGACTTTCTGCTCGCGGGCAAACGCCGCCAGGCGCGCACTGCGCTGGGCATCGAACACCTGGTCGTGCTGGGCGTGGGCCTGCTCATCGCTGGCCGGCGTGGCGCCACGGAACACTTGGGCCAACAGGGTCGGCTCGTCCAGCTCGGCCAGTTGCGCGCGCCAGAAGTCCTGGTTGCCCTGCTGATCCTGGCGAGCCAGCCAGTCGATGTAGTCGCGGTAGCGTCCGCGTGGCGCGTCCTGTGCCTGGCCGTTGTAGTGCTGGAGCACTTCGGACAGCACCTGCGCGTGGCTCCAGCCATCCATCAGGATGTGGTGATAGGTGTAGATGAAGTGGTGACGACCTTGGCCAAGGTCCACCAGCAGCAGGCGCAACAGCGGCGCACTGGCCAGTTCGAAGCCCTGCTGGCGCTGGGCATCGGCCAGGGCCTGCAGGGCCGGGGCTGGCGCGTCCAGGTCACGCAGGTCATGGACGCTGAATGGCACCTCGACCTGCTGGCGAACCACCTGCAGCGGCTGGGCCAGATCGCCTTCCCAGACGAAGGCGGTGCGCAGGATGTCGTGGGCCTGCACCGTGGCCTGCCAGGCCGCCTGGAAACGCTGCGGGTCGAGGCCATCGATGTCGACACGCATCTGGTTGATGTAGTCGCCGCTGGCCTGCTCGTAGAGGCTGTGGAACAGCATGCCCTGCTGCATCGGCGACAGGGGGTAGAGGTCCTGGATCCCCTGCGCTGCCACCGGCAGGGCATCGAGCTGGGCCTGATCGAGACCGGCCAGGGGGAAGTCCGACGGTGTCACGCCGGCGACACCGGCCGTGCAGCAATGGCCGACCAACGCCACCAGCTCGCGCTGGTAGTCCTCGGCCAGGCGCTGCAGCGTGGCGACATCGAAGCGCTCGCGGCTGAAGGTCCAGCTGATCTGCAGGCGGCCATCGAACACCTGGCCGTTGAGGTTGAGCCAGTTGTCCAGCGGCGCCTCGGGTGAATGTTCGGCGCCACGGTTTTCCCCGGCGGGCAGCCAGGCGGGCGACTCGTCGGCAAAGCTGGCATCGAGCTGACCGAGGTAGTTGAAGGTGATGCGTGGGGTCGGCAGCGCACCCAGGGTGTCGCGCACCGAGGCGTCGCCCAGGTGACGCAGCACACCGAAGCCCAGGCCGTTATCGGGGATCGCGCGCAGTTGCTCCTTGATCTGCTTGAGCGAGTCGCCCAGGCCTGCCGCCGGGGTCAGGCGCAGTGGGAACACACTGGTGAACCAGCCGACGCTGCGGGTCAGGTCGAGGTGCTCGAACAGGTCTTCGCGGCCATGGCCTTCCAGTTGTACCAGGGCATGGTCGTGGCCGGTCCAGCGGCAGATCACACGGGCCAGGGCCGTCAGCAACAGGTCGTTGATACGGGTGCGGTAGGCGGCGGGCGCCTGCTGCAGCAGTTGCCGGGTCTGCTCGGCATCCAGTGTGCTGTGCACCGTCACGCCGTCACAGTTGCGATTGGTGGCTTCCGGGCGCTGGCACGGCAGGCTGTCGTGGGCGCCTTCGAGGGTTGTACGCCAGAAGTCCAGCGACTGCTGCAAGCGCGGGCTTTGCGCGGCGCGTTGCAGTTCGCCGGCCCAGTCGCGCTGCGAGCTGGTCTTGCCCGGCAGGGCCAGGGGCTTGCCGCTGCTCAGC
>NZ_JABWRO010000164.1:0-10002 GCF_014268985.1 Pseudomonas sp. RW10S2
CCGGGCAGCGAAGCGCCCGGCACGCACATGGGTCAGACAGACGCCTGGTGGGCGAACTGCGGTGGCGGGATGGAAGGTGTCGGCGCCTTGAGCCAGGCACTGGGCGAGGACAGGCGTGAAACCAGTACGCGCGGTGCCTGGTCGTAGTAGGTCCCCCAGTTGACACCGGGGTCCTTTACCCGACGCGGATCGGCCAGACCCAGGTCGTCGAGGTTGTCGACGATCGCTGCCAGCAGCTGCTGGACCTGTGGCGTGGCGGTCAGCACCACCAGGCCGAAGTTGCGCAGCGCCAGGGTGCGGATCACGTTGTCGAGCAGGTACTTGCCGGCGCCGCTGCCGCTCTGGAACGAGGCGAAAGCACCGATCTCCGCGATACGCGCACGGTCGATGGCATAGCGTTCATCCAGCGCATGGTCCAGGTAGTACTCGCTGAACAGCTTGCCGGAGTCGCCGTAGCTGATGCCGGCACAGGCGTAGCCTGGCGCCCCGCCGGTCGAGCCGGTCAGGCAGGCGAACAGGTCGGGCTGCGGCACGGGCGTTGCGTCGTAGTGCTTGAGGTAATGGCCACGCACCGCCTCCTGCAGGCAGCGGTAGCCGGGGCGACCCTTGTAGAAATTGCGCACGATGTACATGGGCGACGTCCCGTCCTAGGCGTACAGTTGATCGATGAATCGCGCTTCGATCTCGGCGCGCCGCGGTCGTCCGGTGACCGTGTAGAACTGGTCACGAAACGCGGCAATGTCCTCGACCACCTCGACCCGTCGTACCCGCGCGAAGTCGGCAAGGCGGTGCTCCAGGCGCGCCATCTCGTCCCGCACGCTGGCGGGGCTTGCGGTGCTGAGGACGATGGCACACGGCTCGTCGCGCCCCTCGCCCATGACGATCATGTCGTCGACCAGCGCGCTCTCCTTGTAGACGTTCTCCACCCACTCAGGCGAAATGTTGCGCGCCGTCGAGAGGATGATCACGTGCTTCTTGCGCCCGGTGATGTACAGGAAACCGTCACGGAACTCGGCGATATCGCCGGTGTGCAGGTAGCCGTCGGACAGGTCGCAGGCCGTGTCGTCGGCGTTGTAGTAACCCGCGCAGAGGGTCGGCGTCTTCACCAGCAACTCGCCGTCGACCAGCTTGGGCTCGATGCCGTCGAGCAGCTTGCCAGCCGAGCCGATACGCCGTTCTGCAGGCGAGTTCAGCGAGATGATCGAGGAGTTCTCGCTCAGCCCGTAGGCCTCGAACACTTGCACGCCTCGGGCATCCAGGGCCTGGAGCACGGTGGCCGGGATCTTCGCACCGCCGGTGATGATGTGCGGACTGGCTGGGCCGAACAGTTGCTCGACAGTGGCACCCTGTTCGAGCAGCAGGTTGGCCTCCTCCAGCAGCTTGGGCGGCAGGTAGAGGAAGTTGGGCCGGTTAGGTGCGATCAGCTCCAGATAATGACGGGCATTGCCGCTGGCCGCGCCGTACTCGGTGACACCTTCGGGCATCAGCGTCAGGGTGCCGCCGGACAGGATCGGAATGAACACGCCCAGCACCTGTTCGATCAGCAGGCTCATCGGCACGATCGAGAAGTAATGCAGCGGCTGCTGCGGCAGGCGCTTCATCACGTTATCGACCAGCAGCCCCACGGCCGCGTCGCGAATCATCACGCCCTTGGGCTTGGAGGTGGTGCCCGAGGTGTGGATCACCGAGACGATACCCGCGGGGATCAGTTCGTCGTCCTGGGCCCAGGGCGTGTCCGTGGACCGGGTCATCAATTGCCGGGGGATGAAGCTGGGCTTGTCTGGCAGGATCCGCTGCAGGCGCCGGGCGGTCGGCTCATCACTGACGAACACGGCGGCGGCCTTGCCGAGCAGGCTACTGATCTGATCGTCGGAAAATTCGATGGGCACCGGCAGCAACACACCACCAACCTTCTGGATCGCCAGCAGGGTGTACACCCACTCGTAGCATGAGCGCATCGCGATACCGAACACCTTGCGCTCGCAGTTGCCGACCCGAGCCTGCAGTGCCTGGGCCAGGCGTTCGACGTCATCGCGCAGGCCATGCAGGGTGTAGTCGCGCCCGTGCATCTCGCGGATCACCACGCGGTCCGTGCTGGTGGTCAGGTAGTGCTGCATTTTCTGGCTGATCATTGGCCGTTACCCCCGATGCGGTAGCTCTGGGCGCCGAAGATGCGTCGGCTGATATCGTCGAGGCGACGGCGGCCATGCATCACGCGGGTGTTGTCGATGACCACGATGTCGCCCTTCTTCCAGAAGTGGCTGTAGGTGTTACGGGCGGTGACTTCCTTGATCTCGTCCCAGATTTCAAGGGCGATCTCCTCGCCGTCGGCCCAGGTGATGCGTGGCGGCTCGTAATTGACGCTGGGGCCGAGCATCGAATTGCAGAAGGCTTTGCGACCACTGAAGCAGCTGGTTTCCACCGCGCTGATCACCAGTTCGGAGGCGATCAGGTTCTGGTCAATGCGACGGTAGGTCTGGCCGGCCACCTGGTCGTTGACCTGCTGCAGGTGCTCGTCGGTGATGCTGTCGATCGGCAACTGCAGCTCGATGCTCAGAAAGCGCCGCACGTTGTGCCAGGGAATGCGCCGCGCATAGCGAATGGCACGGGACTCGAAGCTTTTACGGGTTTTCGACGACAGGTCGAATAGCACCCGCTCGCCATCGCACAGCGTGGTCTCGGAGCCAACCGACGCCGCTTCCAGGCAGTAGAACCACTGCAGGTCGGGGTTGAACGGCAAATTACCGTTTTCTCGGTGCAGTCCCATCTCGTGGACGCCTGCCTCGATCTCGGCGGTGTTGGCCGTGGCGGCCTTGCGCGCCGGATCGAAGGTGACCCGGGAGGAATGCGCGCTGACGAAGTCGTTGAAGTCTTCGAGCGAGTCGCTGAAGTCGCGGTAGATCACCGCACCGCTGTGGGCCAAATCTTCATAGAGTGCCGCAGTGCTCATCGAATCGAAGACGCGCAGTCCCGGTTCGACGGCATAGACACATTCAAAGCCATAGCACGGCGTGGGATGACGGTAGAAGGGTAGAACTTTCGCGTGAGTGTGGGCCAACATCTGACATCTTCCTTGGGAAATGGATTACAGACAGGCAGGCCGTCCGCCGCCTGACGCAAACACGTTAGGGGAAATGTCGTGGATGCTGGTTTTAAGAAACCTAAAGCCATGATGAAAAATTAAAAGTGCGTGCGTGCGAGGGAACGCACATGGGGAAGGCGTTGTCCGGGCGCGGGCCCTCGCCCCCGAGGAAGAGGTGCCAATAGGCATGGCTTGACGCGAAGAGGCCCTAAAGAGCCCTGTAACCACTGAATGTTCACTCATCCTGAGCGCCTGCAATCCGTGTCAAAAAAGCTGTTTCACCCAGCGCGGAGCAACTCTGCGGCCACGTCCTGGATCAACGTGCGCAAACTGGCGACATCCGTACCCAGCCCCCGGTCCCGCGACCAGATCATGTCCACCGTGAACACCGGAAACCCCATCGGTGGCTGACACACCCTCACCCCCTCGGGGATGCGCAGGTGGGGCAGCAGGCGCGCTGGCAAGGCGACGGTCGAAGGGACTGCGGTGAGGATGTTGACGCAGGCCTGGTAGCCGTTCGCCCGCACCAGCACGTTGCGCGTGCGACCAATCTTCTCCAGCCAGCTGTCGACCATGTTCTTCTCCGAGATCCACGGTGTGGGGAAGACATGCGCCGAGGCACAGAACTCATCCAGGCTCATGGCCCCGTCCAGCGCAAGTCCACGCTGGCTGGTCAGGCAGACGAAACCGTCGCTGAGCACCGGCTGCCATTGCAGCTCGGGGTGCAGTTGGTGGTAACTCGGCCCGAAACCGATGGCCAGGTCGATATCACCGGAAATCAACCGGTCCACCGGCAGGTCGCGGCTCAGCCGATCGAGGTGCAGGGAGGTGTTGGCATGGCTGCGCGACAAGGTCGCCAGTGCCTGGGGCAGAAAGGCCAGCTCGAAGTATTCCGGCGCGCACAGACGCCAGATCCTGGGGGCTGTGACGCCATCGCCCGCAGGATCATCCTCGGCGCAGCGGTTGACCGACTCGATCACCACGCGCAGGTAGGGTGCGATCTTTTCCGCCTTGGCGGTTGGCTGCAGCAGACCCTGCGAGGAGGCGAACAGGGTGTCGTCGAAACAACCGCGCAGGCGTTTGAGGCAGTAGCTCACCGTGGGCTGGCTGACGTTCATCAGTTCGGCGGTGCGCTTGGCACTGCGATATTCCAGCAAGTTGAGAAACACCACGATGTCTTGCAGGTCCAGCTGCTTCAGGTAATTGCTGTGAAGCATGCAGGGGCCTCCTGGGTCATCATGTTCATGGGATGGGATCGACGTCTTCGGGGAGCTTGGCCAGCATCAGTTTGAGCATTTGCGCCAGGGCTTCGCGCTGCTCGGGCAGCAGCGGTGCCAGGAACTGGTTTTGCAAGTCGGTGTGGCTGAAAACCGCTTTTTCGATGGCCGCAAGCCCGGCTGCAGTCAGCGCCACCTTGTAGCTGCGCTTGTCGGCAGGGTCGTGGATCTGCTCGACCATGCCCGCCTCCTTGAGGCGGCTCAGTCGATTGGTCATCGCCCCGGATGTGATCAACAACGAGTTGTACAGCTCGGTCGGGGTCAGCTGGTACGGTGCGCCGGAGCGGCGCAAGGTCGCCATGACATCGAACTCCCCTTCCTTGAAACCGTATTGATCGAGCACCGCGCAACGTCGGCGCTCGAGGTGTTTCTGCAGGCGCGCCATGCGCCCGAAGACCTCCATGGACGAAGCGTCCACCGAGGGCATCGCCTGCGCCCATTGCGCGACGACGAAATCGACATGATCTTTCATTGGCATAACCGTCCGTTCACCATGAACTCCCCAAGGGCCACATCCCTGCCGTACCCCGGCACCTTCCAAGTATCTTAACGTTAAGTTATCTTGATATGCACGAGGTATGAATCGGGAGGGAACATGGCGTTCTTCGAACACAACCGAAATCGCTATTACTACTTTGACGCCGGGGCCGGCACCCCCACCCTGCTCCTGCACGGGCTGGGCAACAGTGGCCGCGCCTGGACGGACCAGGTCGGGGCCCTGCTGCGCCTGGGCCATCGCGTCATCGTACCGGACCTGCTCGGCCATGGCGCGTCCAGCAATGCGCCGGAACACATCACGCCTCACCTGCAAGCCCAGGAGCTGATCGCATTGCTGGATCACCTTGGGCTGGCCAGCACTCAACTGATCGGGCTTTCGCTGGGCGGCATGATTGCCCTGGAACTGGCCTGCACCTACCCAGATGCCGTGGACAAACTGGTAGTGGCCGCGACCTTCGCCAGCATGAACAGCTCCGCGCGCCATCACCAGCTCGATGAGTGGGTCGAAAACCTTTGCCAACCGGACGGCTGCCTGAAGCGCTTCAAGACGACATGGCCGCAACTGGTCGGCAGTTCCTTCGCCGCCTCCAGCCAAGGACAGAGCCTCTACCAGGCCTGGCATGCCCAGGCTGCCATGCAACGGGCGCGCTGCCAGACCAACTGGTGCGAGGGTATGAAAACCTACGACCCGAGCGATCGACTGTCACACATCCAGGCACCCACCCTGGTGCTTGCCGCCGACGGCGACCGCATCAGCCCACCTGGCGAGGCCGAGGCCATTGCCAGACGTATTGCTCACGCCCAGCTCATCACTTTTCCAGGCGACGGCCATGTCTTCAACGTTTCCCATGCCCCGGCCTTCAACCGGGCACTCAGTGGTTTCCTGCAGGAGCAACAGCGACATGGGTGACACACCCTCCAAGGCCAGCGTAGTGCTGCTGGCGATTCTGGTCGGCATCAACCTGCGACCGATCATGGCCTCGGTCGGCCCGCTGCTCGATCTGCTGCAACGCGACCTGGGCCTGAGCAACTTCCAGGGCGGCTTGCTGACCACACTGCCGGTGATGATGATGGGCCTGTTCGCCCTCGCCGGCCCTTGGCTGCTGCGCCTGCTCGGCGAGGTCAAGGGCGTGGCCATCGGCATGACGCTGATTGCCGCAGCCTGTGCGGTACGCACCTACGTCGAATCGTCCTCTGCACTGATCGCCAGCGCTGCCGTGGGTGGCGTCGGCATTGCCGTGATCCAGTCGCTGATGCCCGCGTTCATCAAGCGCAACCATCCGCAAAGCGCAGGGATGCTCATGGGGCTGTTCACCACGGGGATCATGGGCGGTGCGGCCATCGCCGCCGCCATTGCCGCTCCCAGCGCGGGCAAGCTGGGCTGGAACCTCACTCTCGGCTATGCCGCCATTCCGGCAATGATTGCGCTGATCGCCTGGCTGCTCGCCGCAGGCAACGTGCATGCCTATCCCACGGCGGCCGGCCTGCCCTGGCGCAGTGGCCGGGCCTGGCTGCTGCTGGTGTTCTTCGGGATCGGCACCGGGGCGTACACCTTGGTGCTCGCCTGGCTGCCGCCCTTCTACATCGAACTGGGCTGGACAGCGAAAAGTGCCGGCTACCTGCTCGGCGCACTGACCATCACCGAGGTCATCGCCGGTTTGCTGGTGTCGGCGCTGATTCACCGTTTCCCGGATCGCCGCCAACCCTTGGCGCTGGTGATCCTGCTACTGATCGGCGGGCTGGCCTGCCTGATGGCGGCGCCGCTGCAACTGGCCGCCTTGGCCATCCTGTGCCTGGGGCTGGGCATCGGTGCGTTGTTCCCGCTGTCGCTGATCGTCACCCTCGATCATGCACGCTCACCGACCGAAGCCGGGTCGCTGCTGGCCTTCGTGCAAGGGGGTGGCTACCTGATTGCTGCCTCGATGCCGGTGGTGGCCGGGCTGGTGCGTGACGAGTTCAGCTCGTTGCACTGGGCTTGGGCCGTCATGGCGGGTGGCGCTGTACTGCTGCTTGCCTTGAGCGCCCTGCTCCGGCCGGTAACCCCGCGAACGGTCGCGGCCCAGGCTTGACCCTCCTCGACTCCGGGGCGCTCTCCAGCGCCCCGGACGCCCTACCCGATTTTTCCTGACCCGCCCCACCAGCGCACCATAGGCACTCTTTTGGTGCAAAAGCGCCGCAACCTCCCCCTGCCTACCCCGTCCCGTGCGCGCTGCAGCCCAGTGGCACAGCCTTTGCGACGGTCTACCGTGCCCCATTCGCGAACTTAGTTTTTTTAACGTTCATGAGCACATATTTACTACTTTATCCATCTGCGCCCACGCCCCATGATCGCTTCCAACAAGAAAGCGTCGCCTTTTGCCGACGCGCATCCGGGCACCTTTGAAGTGCCCATCCTTGCCTTGGAGTCCGTCATGACCAGCGCAGCCACATCGGCACCTCTCATAGAAAAACACACGATCGGATACGTGCCCCCCGAAGACCGCCATGGAAAGGTAAAGGACTTGTTCACCCTGTGGTTCGGCGGCAACATCGCGCCGCTGCCCATCGTCACCGGCGCCCTGGGCGTGCAGTTGTTCCACCTGAACCTGATCTGGGGCATCGTCGCCATCCTGGTCGGTCATCTGGTCGGTGGTGTGCTGATGGCCCTGCACTCGGCCCAGGGCCCGCAGATGGGCATCCCGCAGATGATCCAGAGCCGCGCCCAGTTCGGCACCCTCGGCGCGCTGCTGGTGGTGGTGATCGCAGGGGTGATGTACATCGGCTTCTTCGCCTCCAACATCGTGCTGGCGGGCAAATCGCTGCACGGTGTGGTCGACAGCGTGCCCGTGCCAGTGGGCATCGTCATCGGCGCCCTGGGTTCGGGGATCATTGGCATCATCGGCTACCGCTTCATCCATGTGCTCAACCGCATCGGCACCTGGGTGCTGGGCATCGGCATCGTGGTGGGCTTTGGCTATATCTTCACCCACGTGCAGAGCGATGACTTCCTGACCCGTGGCAACTTCAACATCTCCGGCTGGCTGGCCACTGTGTCGTTGGCAGCGCTGTGGCAGATCGCCTTCGCCCCTTACGTGTCGGACTACTCGCGCTACCTGCCGGCCGATGTGAAAGTGTCGTCGACCTTCTGGACCACCTACCTGGGCTCAGCCCTGGGTTCGAGCCTGTCGTTCATCTTCGGCGCAGTCGCCGTGCTGGCGATCCCCGCCGGGATGGACACCATGGACGCCGTAAAGCTGGCCACCGGCGCCATTGGCCCGCTGATGCTGGTGCTGTTCCTGCTCAGTGTGATCAGCCACAACGCGCTCAACCTGTATGGTGCGGTACTGTCGATCATCACCCTGGTGCAAACCTTCGCCTATCGCTGGATCCCGACCGCGAAGACCCGCGCCGTACTTTCGCTGATCGTGCTGGCCGCGTGCAGCGTGGTGGCAGTCTTCGCCTCGTCCGACTTCATCGGTCACTTCGTCGACATGGTCTTGGTGCTGCTGGTCGTGCTGGTGCCGTGGACCGCGATCAACCTGATCGACTTCTATGCCATCCACAAGGGCGAGTACGACATCCAGTCGATCTTCAAGGTCGACGGCGGGATCTATGGGCGTTACAACCCGCAGGCGCTGATCGCCTACGCCGTCGGGATCGTGGTGCAGATTCCGTTCATGAACACGCCGCTGTACGTAGGCCCGGTATCGGAACACATCAATGGTGCCGACCTGTCGTGGCTGGTCGGGCTGGCGGTGACCACACCGCTGTACTGGTGGCTGGCCAGCCGTGACAGCGTCTACCGTCGCCGTCAGATGGGCGCCAAGCTCGCTGCCGGACATTGATGCAACGCGCTTGCCCTGCACTTGTGCAGGGCAAGCTGGTTTTTTCGCGGATGAATCGGAACACCTCTACGGCTCGAACCCTTCGACGATAATCACCTCGGCCTTGGCCACCCCCTGCCGATAGCGGCACGCCTCCTGATACAGATCCGACCGATAGCAGGCCAGCGCCTGCTCATACGAGTCGAACTCGATCACCACGTTGCGCTGCGGCGTCGCCCGCCCTTCCATCGCCTCGCTCCTGCCTCCCCGGGCCAGAAAGCGCCCGCCGAATGCCACGAACGCCGCTGGCGCTCGCTGGGTGTACTGCTGGTACTGCTCCAGGTCAGTGACGTCCACATGGGCGATCCAGTAAGCCTTCATCCGTCGATCTCCTGTATAGGGTTATTTGTGTATTATGGTATACCATAAAAATCACCTGACCACAGTGAGCGTGCAGCATGGCTTTCAACAGCATCGAAGACCTTCTCGAAGACTACCGCCAGGGCAAGATGGTGCTGCTGGTGGACGACGAAGACCGGGAGAACGAAGGCGACCTGCTGATCGCCGCCGAGCGCTGTGACGCGCATGCCATCAACTTCATGGCCCGCGAAGCACGCGGCCTGATCTGTCTGACCCTGACCGACGAACACTGCCAACGCCTGGACCTCGAACAGATGGTGCCGACCAACGGCAGCGTGTTCAGCACGGCCTTCACCGTATCGATCGAGGCCGCCAGCGGTGTCACTACCGGCATCTCTGCCGCCGACCGCGCGCGGACCGTGGCTGCAGCCATGGCCGCGGACGCCCGCCCCGAGCACCTGGTCCAGCCTGGCCATATCTTCCCCCTGCGCGCCCGCGAAGGCGGCGTACTGACCCGCGCCGGACACACTGAAGCCGGTTGCGACCTGGCACGCCTGGCAGGCTTCGCACCGGCCTCGGTGATCGTCGAAGTGCTCAACGACGACGGCACCATGGCCCGCCGCCCGGACCTGGAACTGTTCGCCGAGCGCCACGGTATCAAGATCGGCACCATTGCCGACCTCATCCACTATCGCCTGAGCACCGAACAGACCGTAAGGCGCATCGGCGAGCGTGAGCTGCCAACGGTACACGGCACCTTCCGCTTGGTGACCTTCGAGGACCGCATCGAAGGTGGCGTGCACATGGCGATGGTGATGGGCGACATCCGCCGCGAGCAGCCGACGCTGGTGCGCGTGCATGTCATCGATCCGCTGCGCGACCTGGTCGGCGCCGAATACGCAGGCCCTGCCAACTGGACGCTGTGGGCGGCGCTGGAGCGGGTCGCGGCGGAGGGCGCCGGGGTGGTGGTGGTCCTTGCCAA
>NZ_JABWRO010000165.1:0-9795 GCF_014268985.1 Pseudomonas sp. RW10S2
GCTGTACCTGGCCCACGCCAACGGTCGCGTCGCCCCCAACGGCGCGCTGATTCAAGGCCGTGACGTCAACCTGATCAGCGGCGGCGACCTGGTCAACGTCGGCACCCTGCGTGCCACCAACAACCTCGCCGCCAGCGCCACCAACATCAGCAACAGCGGGCTGATCGAAGCGGGCGGGCGCCTGGACATGCTCGCCACCGACTCGATCCGCAACGCCCAGGGCGGGATCATCGCCGGTCGTGAAGTGAGCCTGACCGCGCTGACCGGCGATGTGATCAACGAACGCAGCGTCACCCGCCTGGAAGGCCGGGCCGGTGGCGAGCATGTGACCAAGGACCTGGTCGACACTGCAGCACGCATCGAGGCGGCGAACGACCTGACCATCACCGCGGGGCGGGATATCGGCAACGTGGGCGGGGTGCTCAAGGCGGGTGGCGATATCAGGCTGGATGCCGGTCGCGACCTGTCCATCGTCAGCCAGGAAGGCGTCGACAGCCACGAGTATCAACGCCGCCGTGTCAGCGGCCACGACACCAGCATCACCCAGTACGGCAGCGAGATCAGCGCAGGCGGCAACCTCACCGCCACGGCCGGCCAGGACCTGAGCATCGTCGCCAGCGAAGTCGAGGCACGCCGCGACCTGGCCCTGCAGGCCGGCCGCGACGTGACCCTGGCTGCTGCGGCGAACGAGGAGCACAGCTACGCCAAGGGCAAGAAGGGCAAGACCAAGTACGAGCGGCAGGAGGATGACGTCGAGCAGCAGTCTGCCGTGGTGAAGGCCGGTGGCGACCTGGCCATCGACGCCGGACGTGACCTGCGCCTGGTGGCGAGCAAAGTCAGCGCCGGCGAGGAAGCCTACCTGGTGGCGGGTGACAAGCTGGAACTGTTGGCGGCCAACGACAGCCAGTACTCGCTGTACGACATGAGCAAGAAAGGCGGCTGGGGCAGCAAGCAGACCCAGCGCGACGAAGTCACCGACGTCAAGGCGGTGGGCAGCGAAGTCAGCAGCGGTGGTGATCTGACGCTCAAGAGCGGCGGCGATCAGTTGTACCAGGGGGCGAAGCTCGCCTCGGGGGCTGACCTGACCATCGATAGTGGCGGCGCGGTGACGTTCGAGGCGGTCAAGGACCTGCATCAGGAGAGTCACGAGAAGAGCAAGGGTGATCTGGCCTGGACCAGCATGAAGGGCAAGGGCAACACCGACGAGACCGTGCGCCAGAGCCAGTTGACGGCCAACGGTGACGTGCTGATCAAGGCGGTAGATGGCTTGAAGGTCGACGTCAAGCATATCGATCAGGCCACTATCAGCCAGAGCATCGATGCCATGGTGGCGGCTGATCCGCAGTTGGCGTGGTTGAAGGAGGTCGAAAAGCGCGGAGATGTGGATTGGCGGCAAGTGAAGGAGGTGCATGACTCCTTCAAGTACAGCCATTCAGGGCTAGGCGCAGGCGCGCAGATGGTTATCGCGATCCTGATCGCCTATTTCACCGCCGGTGCGGCTAGTGGATTGGTGGCCAGCGGAGCCTCGACCGCCGGCGCTTCTTCGGTGGCTACCTCGGCCGGAGGCATGTGGGCAGCTGGGACCGGTGCATCGTTGCAGGGTATTGGCTGGGCCAACGCCGCAGTAACCGCAGGTGCGATGGGGATGACCAGCAATGCCGCCATCAGCACCATCAACAACAAGGGCAACCTGAGCCTGGTACTCAAGGACGTGACCTCCAAGGATGCGCTGCGTGGGTATGTGGTGTCGGGCATCACCGCCGGATTGACAACAGGGTTGTTCGAGGGCTGGACAGGAACGAAGACTGACGTTGCTGGCGCTGGCGGTGCGACCGGAACGGTGGTCAATACCACGACGGTTCTGCCACCAGGCGGGCTATCCAGCGTAGGGGGAATTGGCCGGTTTGCTGGCAACCAGATGCTGCAGAACGGGACATCTGCTGTGTTGGATCGAGCACTCGGCGGTAACAGCTCATTCAGCGAGGCACTGCGTAATAGCTTGGTTAACACATTTGCGGCGGCAGGCTTCAAGTGGGTTGGCGACATCAGTGCAGAGAACAAGCTTGACCTGAAGGACGGCGGAATCCCCAAGGTTGCTTTGCATGCCCTCATGGGTGGTCTTGCAGCGGAAGCCTCCGGTGGAGACTTCAGAATGGGTGCGCTGTCAGCGGGTGTGAACGAAGCTGTGGTGGGGCTACTGGCTGATCAGTACACCAAGATCCCGAAAGAGGACAAGAATCGGCTGTTGGTGATGAACTCGCAGCTCATCGGTGTTCTGACCGCTGCCGCGGCCGGGGGGGACGCCAAGGATCTTCAAACTGGATCCTGGGTTGCGGGCAGTGCGACTTCCTACAACCGTCTCTTGCATGACGCCGAGAAAAAGGCCCTCACGACCGAGGCTGCGGAGCTGCAGAAGCGGCTGGGTAAACCAGGGACGGATCTGTCTTGGGAAGACTTGTTGTTGGTAGCCGCCAACGCTCAGGTGGATGAGACGGAGAGCAAGCGGCTGTTGCTGCTTCTGAAAATGTATGACCCAACAAAACCTGAAGGGCAGCATTTTGTTGAAAGTCTGAAAATCGCCCAACAGAGCATCTCCAGATTAGCGGCCCAGGACATTGTCCTGACCTGGAAAGATGGAAGCCCCATCACGGCCGATGGGGATGAGGTCAAGGCGTTCCAGTCCACTGGAAAGCAATTCCAGGATCACGGATTGTTCAATACCGATTCGAAATGGACGCAGGCATCGGGCAACAGCTGGGCGGGCGATGTTGATATGGTGCCCGAGGCATGGAAGCGGCAGTTTGGCGAGAAGAATGCCGCAATCTACATGCGTGAGATTGGGCAGGTATCGAGTAGCCCGGCTGAAATGAAGGATCTCGCGGAGCGCATCTCAGTCATCGCCACAGGTGGTGTGCAGGATGTGACGGTGGATCTGGATATCGCGTTGGCGATGACGGGCGTGCCTGCTGTAATGCGCGCGTTGCTGGCCAAGCGCATTAGTGCGGCCATGGCTGAGGTGGGAGGAGCGGCTGGGAAGGAGGGGCTGGTTGATGCTGGGGGCGCGTCGGCAGGGAAGGGTACTGCTGGTGGTGCGGGCAAGGGCGCATGGATAGATGGGGAGTTTGGCCATCTTGACCCGCTGAACAGTGCTGAGTTTGACCGTCTGCTCTTCCAAAAGGTCGGTTCAGAAGCTGAAGCGCTGATTAAAGCAGGAGATACTGCCGGTGTCGCGTTGTCGAGGGCAGGTGTACCGGGGCGGGATTATGTGAGCGAGGCGTTCACCAATATAAGTGCGAAGGTGCCGAAATTCCCTGGGATAGAGCGGTTTGGCGAGGCCAAAGAGTATTTCACAGTGGTCGATCAGGGGGCGTTCATGCGAAAGGTAGAGCAGCTGTATGCTGACACAGGAACGCCGCTGACACCTCAGGTTAAAGGGATGATTGAAAACCTTGTCAGCAATGGAAAGAGATTTGATGTCCAGAATGGTATTCCTGGGCTGCATGCCGAGGTCAGAGCGGTGAATAGCGCGCTTACTCGGTACCCCAAGGTATCAATTGATGATGTGAAAGTGGCCACCTACAAGCTGGCACCGAAGCAGGGTCAGGGGGATAAATTCGAGGCGTGCTCGAACTGTAGCGGTGTACTGAAGGATGCCGATGTGATTACCGGAAGGAAGCACTGATGATTATCAAAA
Organism: Pseudomonas sp. RW10S2; assembly: GCF_014268985.1. Taxonomy (NCBI): domain Bacteria; kingdom Pseudomonadati; phylum Pseudomonadota; class Gammaproteobacteria; order Pseudomonadales; family Pseudomonadaceae; genus Pseudomonas; species Pseudomonas sp. RW10S2. Next base: position 3,695 of record NZ_JABWRO010000165.1, read on the forward strand.
GAAATGCGATAAGCAACCAGGGCGGATTGTGGACTTTTCGGGGCGTACCCTACACCGGGGGGGCGTTGGAATTCTCGAATGGTCATGTGGTTGGAGGAGGTATGTATGAAGATGGCCGCTATGTTGATGTCTACCGCAGCGAGTTTATTATTGGGGAGGTGCGTAATGGTATCGAAATGGAGCGAGACTATACGGGGGAGCAGTTTTATTGGGGAGATAGTGTCTACAATGGATTTTCCTATGAGTTTAGTGGAAATGTATGTGTCAGCGAGCGCTTGTATGAATATGGCTGGGTGATAGAGGAAGTAACATATTTCCCAGATGGACAGTTGCGAACTGTCGAGATCGGGGAGGATGTTCCACAGAGTTATGAGTGGTTCGAAGGCGGTGGGCTGGAAGCTATGACGGTTCACCAGAATAATATTTTCATGTTTTCCTTGAAATTTTCATTGGAAGGTCTGACGCGGTTGACTCTGTTGGGTGACTATTTTTCTAAGCTACCGCAAGTGATCGGGTGCATAAGGTTTCCTGTGTTGCGTGATAAAGCGGAGCTCTCCTCTCTTAAGTATGCAGCCCGGGTTTCACTCATTGGAGATGGTATTGACAAGGCCGTGGTTGATTACATTTTTATGGGGGGCAATGAGCGCTGTATCAGAGAGTTAGAGCTGGATGGTGTCAATGGTACACCGGAAATTTTGCAGTGTTTGAAAAATTATCAGCAGTTGAGTGTATTGAAAGTTGTGGCTGCTAAGGATTGCGTTGACTGGTGGCGTGAAGGGTGCGTCCAGTTTCAGGTACTTCGTCCCGAATGTGACGTATATTTAAATAATCGGAAGGTTAGTTTGGAGGGGTGATGGGGTGTTTGTTCTGTTCGTAGAATTGCCTTCCATATCGATCTGCAAGCCGGGTCGTTTCTGGTAGTCGATAGTGGCGTGTTGCATTCAATACCCAGTGACAGGCAGTTTCAAGGGAGATTCGGTGGCCGATTGAAACGAACACGGGTTTTACATTTTTTTGAGTCTTGAGCGCGGCCCCGATTAGTTCGTCGCCGTCGAACAGGCCTGATTGGCATCCCCTTTCATTAAGCGGAGGTGCGTATTCACCAATGAAGCGACTTTTTCCGCATCCAATAGTGGGTATGTCATAAAGTACCCCCAAATGCGATGCCAAGCCAAACCGACGAGGGTGAGCTATACCTTGCCCGTCGCAGATGATCAGGTCAGGTCGGTGGGTTATAGTTGATAAGAGCTTTACGATAGAAGGCAGTTCTCTAAACGAAAAAAGACCAGGCACATAGGGAAACGCAGTCGTACCCGACCATGCATGCTCTTCGATGATTTCCAGGCTTTCTGCGTCAACCACAACAATAGAGGCTATGAGTGTATCGTTTTCTTTGTGGTAGGCGACATCAATGCCTGCGATACTAGAAATAGGCCCAAGCTGATCTTGCTTGACTACAAGTTTAGATAGTCGTGTCTGTAGATCGATAGCCTCGCTTGGGGTTATATCCCAAGGGTGTTGTATGACTGGTTGCATGTGGACTGTTCTCGCTAAATCAAATGGGTGAGGTTGTCGTCAATGATTCGTAAGATTATGCCATTTAAGAGGCAAATGACCAGCTGATTTACTATTGATCTTGGGCATGAAAAGCATGAAAGGGGCTAAACGTTGGGTGGGTCTAGTTTTGCTACTCTAATTTTGGTCACTATGGGGTCGAAGGAATCAGGTAGTCATGCAGGTCAAGGAAAAATCAATCTATCCCTGTTTTCTGGTTTTTCTGACTGACGGTTTCGTGGGTTTTTGAGTATTTACGAAAGACGGAAGGGGCGGTGAGACTCAATATATTTTTAGTTTTGCTCTTTGTTCTGTCTTGCTGTGTAACCAATCAACCACACAGCGTAGCGACAAGCTGTTGCAAGTCTACAAGCGCGATCCCTCATTGCTTAGCCAGGATGAGAAGGTCGAGCTCGCGGCATACCTGCAGGTTTATGCCTTTGAGAGACTGGATGCCGTCAGGAAACTGGATGCCCAAAATGGCTTGGGTCTCAGCCATAGCCTGGCAACCGTCCAGGCAAGTGTCGCCGGTTTGCTCAGTGGTGAGCAGACCTTGGGCTATGGCTATCCCTATGCAGGTAGCAGCCAGGACAAGCTCGCGTGGACAGATGCTCAGCGCAGCCAAAGGCGGTGGGCAGCGAAGTCAGCATGGGTCGCCAAAAACGGCACGCAATACAACTTCCTTGGGGACCATTCGGCCAAGCAGCGAGACGAGGCAAGGGACAATTATCGCAAAGACGGCGGAATGGACGCCGCGCGTGATCTGGTCAACCTCGAAGGCGCGGATCAGCGTAGCGACAAGCTGTTGCAACTCTACAAGCGCGATCCCTCATTGCTTAGCCAGGATGAGAAGGTCGAGCTCGCGGCATACCTGCAGGTTTATGCCTTTGAGAGACTGGATGCCGTCAGGAAACTGGATGCCCAAAATGGCTTGGGTCTCAGCCATAGCCTGGCAACCGTCCAGGCAAGTGTCGCCGGTTTGCTCAGTGGTGAGCAGACCTTGGGCTATGGCTATCCCTACGCTGGTAGCAGCCAGGACAAGCTCGCGTGGGCAGATGCTCAGCGCAGCCAAATGGGACTGGTTGAAAACCTGGCCTGGACCCGGGACCGTAGCGTCGACGAGCAGACCTACCTGGATGCCAAGTCCAGCCTTCGCATTGGCGAACAGCAGCAAGGTTTGGCCAACCTGGGTGATCCTGCGATCTACTTCCTGACCGGCTCTATCGGCAGCACGATCAGGGCTGTGGCGGCGACCAATGGAGCGCTGCAGTTTACGCAGGGTGCCAAGCAAGCGGTTGATGGTGATGGATGGAATGCCGCTGGTAATATGGTGGCCGGCCTGCTTGGGATGGCTACACTGGGGATTCCCGCTGTAAAGGGTGGGGCGGTTGCAATCGGCGACGCTGCCTCCACACGACCAGGAAACCCGGGCGTTATCAGGAATGACCCAGCTCTTGCAGTTTCACCAAATACCGGAAAATACCTAGAAGATTTCAAACCGTCGCCTACCCCACTGGAGCTGGTGCGGCAACAGACAGAGACGTTATACGCAACGGCGTTTATACGCTTTGATCATATCCTCGACGGTGGAGTAAATACGTTGAGGAGTGGTGAGAGGGTTGGGACGGGTGGTCATTATTTAAGGTCTCCTGATGTCAATGTGACTCGAATCACTGGTCAAGTTGATGAATTTGGTGTTTCAAAAGGGTATGTCTCTATACGCGATCCTCTGACGAATAGCTGGGCCCCGAAGAAAGCAGAGACAACATTTTTCCCTGAGCAGTGGAGCAAGCGGCAAGTTCAGATAGAGATCGAGGGTGCATTCAGGAATTCATCTCCTATAGCTGGTACTGAACGGTGGCGAGGGATTTCACCTAGTGGCGTGAGAATAGAGGGATACTACGGTAAGCCGGATGGTACGGGGGCCACAGCGTGGCCTGTGTATGGAAAGGATAGAAAAATATGAATTTAGGTATCGTATATCCTCATTGGTCGATATTTGGATTTTATGATCTGGGCGCGTCTGAACATGGCGAGCGAGCGCGCATCGAGCAAATACCTGTAGGGGTGCGCGAAATTGTTGGTTGGTTGAGTGATGATGTGAGTGGTACGGCCAGTGCTCAAGCATTGATCGATCGTTTGAGTGCATGTGGGCTTCAAGGGCATGCCGAATACTTGGGGTTTGGAAATGCGCACCATATGGGATACGCTGAAGGCCACCTGTATTTGGAGTGTGAGTACAGCGATGGACTTCAAGTCATTATGACGGTGGCACAAGCCACTGATGTGCTGAGCGAATATGTGAGCTTTTTAAAATCTGGAGTTCGCAATAAAGATGCCCCTCCTACGCCCTTTTTGGTTGAATATGTTGCTGAGGGAGAGGCTGCTTGCCTGCTATATCAGGAAATGGGGGGGCGCATAGGATTTTCAGTAGAGGAAATGAGAGAGAATAGCAGGGCTCAGCGTAAAGATAACAAAAGAAAGGCGCTTTTGAATAAACTTGATCATCAAAATAAAACAAATGATATCTAAGCTCTGTCTGAATGTATCTGGGCTCACTCATGCTATGTTGAAATGGGCTCGGCACGTTCACGTATTCCAGTACAGTCGGGCGCAGCCTCGGCCGTTTCTCGCCCCGTTTCGCCTTGTCTGGCTTTCGAGCAGACACATTTCAGACAGCCCCTATCAAGAAGCTATGGGCATCAGGAACCAGGTCATGATTATGTCGCCGGTTGGGTTTACGCTCCTGGCACATTAGGTGTGTTTGTGGCGCCCAGCAGCCGGCGGAGCGAATATCGGTGATCAGTTATCCACCGATAAGCCGTTTAGTTACGTGGACGCATCAATTGCTGCTACTGTTGGCGGGGCCACTCAAGGCAGGGGGTTAGGGTTCACTCTCGGTGCTGGGGCGGGTGGCTCTTATTTAGGAAGTTTGATCAAGGGTGAAGATCCGACGTATTCACTTCTGGGAGCAATTTTAGGCGGGGTAGTGGGTTTCAGAACTGGGCAGGTGGTGTCTGGCCAGCTGAAGCCATACGCAGGATCTTCTGCGGATATTATAGGTAATATATCTGGTTCTGTTACTTCAGAAGTCGCTGGAGGAAAAGTGGGATCTTTGGGAGAGGGCAAATGATTAAGCCAAAATCAAGTTTTCAAGCTTTTCTGTTGCTGTTTGCTTATTGTTTTTTAATATTTATGTTAGTGAGTGTTATGGGGGTTGTTCTAGGGACGGTAATAATTTTTTTTAAGATAGGCAGTTGGATGCTTGAATGGTCGGAAATTTTCCGGCTGGTTCCAGGGGCTTTAATCTACACGGTGTTTGCTACGGTGGGCATATGGGGGCTGGCTCGGCTGAAAGACCATAAAGAACGTAAAGCCTCCAGAGATAAAGAGGAGAAACGGTGAAGGGTATGCCTCTACGTGCTGTAACCAAGCTCAGTTCTGTAGGAGATAAAAAGTGAAGCTGGAAAGAGTTGGGTTTTTGTTGATGGCTATGTTGTTGGTGTATTCTGTATTGTTTTTTCTTGGAGTTGGGGTGTTGGGGCACCTTGTAGGGTCGATTATTGGTTATTATAAGTTTGATTATTGGGTATTTGGTTGGGAGGATATTCATAAGTCTATTCTTGTTGGATTGTCTTGCGGGGTTCCAGTCGCTTTAGGGATATGGGTGAAGTCAAAGGTGGCAGAGGTTAAAAAAGCGCAGCGACTGATTTTTAATTTGTGGTTGTGTTGGGTTTGTCTGGGCTTTAGAGGGGCGGAACTTGTGGGGGGGCTAAATTTATCTAGGATGCCAATTGTGTATTTGGTCGGATCAGTTCGCTTATAGGCGCAAGAATAGAGCGTGGCGATGTAATTCAAAGGGTTGGGAAGCTAAAGGCTTCGAACGTGTCGTGCCGAAAAAGTGAGATGAAAGTTATTGCCGTTGATTCAATTTGGCTTAATAAATTCAAAGATTGGTTTCGCCCGCAGAGCTCCGTCGATTGCTTCAAGTGTCGCGCGTGCGCGTGGCCGCCATCGATCAGGCCCAAGGGCCGGGTAAACTGCCCAGCCGCAGCGGTGAAGTGGTCGCCCGCCAAGGCACGTCGAGCCAGGTAGGAGGGGCCGCCGACGGGTTGCACTGGTCCACTGCACAGCCTGGGCCGAGCACGCCGATCACGTTGCCCAGCCCTCCACCGAGACCATCGTTGCGCGCGACACCAGCCTCCCGGCAATGACGTCGGTGGCCGCGCCGACGCTTCAGCAGGCCCTCCCGACCGTCGCCAGCACCGTCTCCACCGGCATGACACTGCCCGCGGCGCAGAGCACCCGCGGGTGCAGGGCGTTCCGGCCAATACTGGCGCACCGGCCAGCGACGAGACGCTGTTCCGCTACCTGATGGACAACGCCATCGCCAGCAATGACAAGCTGTCGCTGAGCGTGGGCGTGTCGCTCAGCGCCGAGCAGGTCGCCGCCCTGACCCACGACATCGTCTGGATGGAGCAGGTCGAGGTCAACGGCGAGAAGGTGCTGGCGCCAGTGCTGTACCTGGCCCACGCCAACGGTCGCGT
>NZ_JABWRO010000166.1:0-9550 GCF_014268985.1 Pseudomonas sp. RW10S2
GGAGCGGGCTTGCCCGCGAAGAGGACGGTAAGGCCATCCTCACATTCGCGGGCAAGCCCGCTCCCACGGAATTCCTCGCTGTCAGTGGGTGACGGTTTCCAGTTCTTGTTCGCTCGGCTGCTGTTGCGCCACTGCCTTGCGCATCTGCTCGCATCCCCACAGCACCCGCTCGGGTGTCGCCGGGGCGTCGATGTGCGGCTGTACGCGATAGTCGGCGAGGCTCGCCACCGCATCCTTGATCGCGCACCAGGCGGCGATGCCGAGCATGAACGGCGGCTCGCCCACGGCCTTGGAGTGGAACACCGTGTCCTCGGGGTTCTTGCGGTTCTCCACCAGTTTCACGCGCAGGTCCAGGGGCATGTCGGCCACCGCCGGAATCTTGTAGCTGGCCGGGCCGTTGGTCATCAGCTTGCCCTTGGCGTTCCACACCAGTTCCTCGGTGGTCAGCCAGCCCATGCCCTGGATGAAGCCGCCCTCCACCTGGCCGATGTCGATCGCCGGGTTCAGCGAGTCGCCCACATCGTGCAGGATGTCGGCGCGCAGCATCTTGTACTCGCCGGTCAGGGTGTCGACGATCACTTCGACGCAGGCGGCGCCAAAGGCGAAGTAGTAGAACGGTCGGCCGCGCGCCTGGCTGCGGTCGTAGAAGATCTTCGGCGTGCGGTAGAAGCCCGTGCTCGACAGCGAAACCTGGGCGAAGTAGGCCTGCTGCACCAGTTGCTCGAAGCTCAGCAACTGGTCGCGCACGCGCACGTGGCCGTTGCGGAACTCGACATCTTCCTCGGTGACCTGATAGTGCCGGGCGGCGAACTCGGTCAGGCGTTTCTTGAGGATCTCGGCCGCATTCTGCGCCGCCTTGCCGTTCAGGTCGGCGCCGCTGGACGCTGCTGTCGGCGAGGTGTTGGGCACCTTGTCGGTGTTGGTGGCGGTGATCTGGATGCGGTTGAAGTCGACCTGGAACACTTGCGCCACCACCTGGGCGACCTTGGTGTTCAGGCCCTGGCCCATCTCGGTGCCGCCGTGGTTGAGGTGGATGCTGCCGTCGGTATAGATGTGGATCAAGGCGCCTGCCTGGTTGAGGAAGGTGGCCGTGAACGAGATGCCGAACTTCACCGGGGTCAGGGCCAGGCCTTTCTTCAGTACCGGGCTGTGTTCGTTGAAGTGGCGGATCGACTTGCGTCGCTCGGCATAGTCGCTGCTGGCCTCCAGGTCGGCGGTCATTTCCTCGAGCAGGTTGTGCTCGACGGTCTGGTAGTAGTGGGTGACGTTGCGCTCGGTCTTGCCATAGTAGTTGGCCTTGCGCACCGTCAGCGGGTCGAGCGCCAGGTGGCGGGCGATGTGGTCCATCACCTGCTCGATGGCGACCATCCCCTGCGGGCCGCCGAAGCCGCGGTATGCGGTGTTCGACGCGGTATTGGTCTTGCAGCGGTGGCCGTTCACCGTGGCATCGCCCAGGTAGTAGGCGTTGTCGGAGTGGAACATGGCGCGGTCGACGATCGAGCCGGACAGGTCCGGCGAGTAACCGCAATTGCCGGCCAGGTCGAACTCGATGCCGTGCAGGCGGCCTGTGTCGTCGAAGCCGACGTCGTACTCGACATAGAACGGGTGGCGCTTGCCGGTCATGGTCATGTCCTCGACCCGTGGCAGGCGCATCTTGGTCGGCTGCCCGGTGAGGCGCGCGATCACGGCGCACAGGCATGCCGGGCTGGCCGCCTGGGTTTCCTTGCCACCAAAACCGCCGCCCATGCGGCGCATGTCCAGCACCACCTTGTTCATCGGTACGTCGAGCACTTCGGCGACCAGCTTCTGCACCTCGGTGGGGTTTTGCGTCGAGCAGTAGACGATCATGCCGCCGTCTTCGGTGGGCATCACCGAGGAAATCTGGGTTTCCAGGTAGAAGTGCTCTTGGCCGCCGATGTGCAGGGTGCCCTGCAGGCGATGCGGGGCACTGGCCAGGGCCTTGGCCGAGTCACCGCGCTGGTGGGTATGGCTGTCGAGCACGAAATGCTTCTTGCGCAAGGCTTCGACCACATCGAGCACCGGTTCCAGGTCCTCGTATTCGACGATGGCCGCCATGGCGGCGCGACGTGCGGTGTCCAGGTCACGGGCAGCGACGGCGAGCACCGGCTGGCCGAAGAACTCGACCTTGTCGATGGCCAGCAGCGGATCGCCCGCGACCACCGGGCCGATATCCTTGAGCCCTGGAATGTCCTCGTGAGTGATGGCGATGCGCACGCCTTCGAACTGGTAGCAGGGGGTCGTGTCGATGCGCAGGATGCGCGCGTGCGCACGGTCGGCGGTGCGCGCATAGACGTGCAACTGGTTGGGGAATTCCAGGCGGTCGTCGATGTACACCGCCTCGCCCGACACGTGCTTGTCGGCGCTGTCGTGCTTGACGCTGCGCCCGACCCCGGTGGTCAGGTCCTGGCTGAACAGTTCGGCCATCTCGGCCTGGCTCTTGACGGCGTGATGGTTAGACATAAGCGGTCACCCGGGTCTCGATGTATGGCGATTGCTGTTCGATGAAGTACTTGCGCAGCAGGTTCTGCGCGGTCAGCAGGCGGTATTCCTTGCTGGCGCGAAAATCCGTCAGCGGGCTGAAGTCTTCGGCCAGTGCCTGGCAGGCGCGCTCGATGCTCGACTGGTTCCAGGGCTTGCCAAGAAGCGCCGCCTCGCAGGCACGGGCACGCTTGGGAATCGCTGCCATGCCGCCGAAGGCGATGCGCACGCCACCGACCACGCCGTTCTCGATGTTCAGGTTGAACGCTGCGCAGACCGCAGAAATGTCATCGTCCAGGCGCTTGGACACCTTATAGGCGCGGAACGTCCACTCGTTGCTGGCGCGCGGCACCAGGATCTTCTCGATGAACTCGCTGTCCTGGCGGGCCGTGATGCGGTAGTCGATGAAATAGTCTTCCAGCGCCAGGGTGCGCTGGCGATCGCCCTGGCGCAGGACGATCTGTGCGTTCAGGGCGATCAGCAGGGGCGGCGAATCGCCGATCGGCGAGGCGTTGCCGATGTTGCCGCCCAGGGTGCCCTGGTTGCGGATCTGCAGCGAGGCGAAGCGGTGCAGCAGGGCACCGAAGTCGGGATATTCCTCGTTCAGCGCGCCATAGCAGTCGGTGAGCGGGGTGGCGGCGCCGATTTCCAGGTGGCTGCTGGTCTTGTCGATGCGCTTGAGCTCGGCGACATGGCCGACATAGATCATCACGGGCAGGGTCTTGTGGAACTGGGTGACTTCCAGTGCCAGATCGGTGCCGCCGGCGAGCAGGCGTGCTTCGGGGTGCGAACTGTACAGGTCGGCCAGGTCGGCGACGGTCAGCGGGACCAGGCAGCGCTTGTCACCACTGTTGAGCTCGCCGGTCTGCTGCGGGGCGATGGCCTTGAGGCGGGCGATGGTCTGCGCCTGCTGCGCGTCGAACTGGTCCTGGCAGGGGCGGGCGCAACTCTGCTCGGCGGCATCGAGGATCGGCCGGTAGCCGGTGCAGCGGCACAGGTTGCCGGCCAGGGCTTCCTGGGCCTGGTGCAGGTCGTGGCCGCTGCTGTTCTTCTGCAGGGCGAACAGCGACATGACGAAGCCAGGGGTGCAGAAGCCGCATTGCGAGCCGTGGCAGTCGGCCATGGCCTTTTGCACGCTGTGCAGCTCGCCCTGGTGCTTGAGGCCCTCGACGCTGATCAGTTGCTTGCCGTGCAAGGAAGAAACGAACGTCAGGCAAGAGTTGAGGCTGCGATAACGCAGGGCCGGCTGGCCCAGGTCATCCTGGGTCAGTTCGCCCACGACCACGGTGCAGGCGCCGCAGTCGCCGCTGGCGCAGCCTTCCTTGGTGCCGGGTTTGCCCAGGTGCTCGCGCAGGTACTGCAGCACCGTCATGTTCGGGTCCAGGGCGTGCTCGTTGCGCAGCTCCTGGTTGACGAGAAACTGGATCACGGGGAAGGCCTCGTAATGGTTTTATTGTTGTTGGGCGGACTCTAAGCAAGGGCTGACCTTGAGGTCAATATTTTTCTGACTCAAAGGTCAAGATTTTACCCGCGCCGGGTTCTGGCCACCCAACCCTGCCTTTTTACAAGCATAGATCGCGCCGGGCACTGCGACTGACCGACAGGTCGCACAAAGCCTCGTGTGCCGCTGCGCGCAAGCCCGGCGAGTGCGCTACAATCGCGCCTTTGTGCCCTGTTTTCGATTCCGAAGGAAAATCATGACGTTCAAGGCGCCGGACAGCCTCTCCGAGCAAATTGCCCACTACCTGGCCGAGCGGATCATCCGCGGCGAGCTCGCACCCGGCGAGCGCATCCAGGAGCAGAAGGTCACCCAGGCCCTGAATGTCAGTCGCGGCTCGGTACGCGAGGCGCTGCTGATACTTGAACGTCGTCATCTGGTGGCGATCCTGCCGCGTCGTGGTGCCCATGTCACCGAACTCGACGAGCACAGTGTGCGCAGCCTGTGCAGCCTCATGGGCGAGCTGTACATCCTGCTGGGCAACGCCGTCGCCCAGCAGTGGCGCAGCGAGACCGACCTGCTGCCGTTCCTGGAGATCCAGCAGCGCCTGCACGAGGCCCGCAGTAACCTGGACATCAAGGCGTTCGTCGCCGAAAGTTTCGCCGTCATGCGCGCCGCCTTCCCCTTCGCAGCCAACCCTTACTTGCAGGAGACCGTGGAGAACCTGCAGCCGGCCATGAGCCGCGCCTACTACCTGGCACTGGATCAGCGCCAGGCCAGCATGGACGATTACCTCGACCTGTTCGCCCGCCTGCTGGAAGCGGTGTTGCTGCGCGACCTGCCGCGTATCCGCGAGGTGCTGATCGCCTATTGTCAACGCAGCTGCGAGCTGGTGTTGGCCGCGCTGGTGCGGGCCTGACCGATGCGCCTCAAGTGCATTCGCCTGGCCGGGTTCAAGTCGTTCGTCGACCCCACCACGGTCAATTTCCCCAGCAACATGGCGGCGGTGGTCGGGCCCAACGGCTGCGGCAAATCCAACATCATCGATGCCGTACGCTGGGTGATGGGCGAAAGCTCGGCGAAGAACCTGCGTGGCGAGTCGATGACCGACGTCATCTTCAACGGCTCCTCCGGGCGCAAGCCGGTGAGCCAGGCGAGCATCGAGCTGGTGTTCGACAACAGCGACAGCACCCTGGTCGGTGAATACGCCGCCTATGCCGAGATCTCCATCCGTCGCAAGGTGACCCGCGATGCGCAGAACACCTACTACCTCAACGGCACCAAGTGCCGCCGCCGTGATATCACCGATATCTTCCTGGGCACCGGCCTTGGCCCGCGCAGTTACTCGATCATCGAACAGGGCATGATCTCCAAGCTGATCGAGGCCAAGCCCGAGGAGCTGCGCAACTTCATCGAGGAAGCGGCGGGCATCTCCAAGTACAAGGAGCGGCGCCGCGAGACCGAGAACCGCATCCGCCGCACCCAGGAGAACCTGGCGCGCCTGACCGACCTGCGCGAAGAGCTGGAGCGCCAGCTCGAACGCCTGCATCGCCAGGCCCAGGCCGCCGAGAAATACCGCGAATACAAGGCCCAGGAGCGCCAACTCAAGGCGCGCTTGTCGGCACTGCGCTGGCGTGCACTGGATGAGCGCGTGCGTCAGCGCGAAAGCATCATCGGTGACCAGGAGGTGGCCTTCGAGGCGCTGGTGGCCGAGCAGCGCAACGCCGATGCCAGCATCGAACGCCTGCGCGACGGGCACCATGAGCTGTCCGAACGCTTCAACCAGGTGCAGGGGCGCTTCTATTCCGTAGCGGGCGATATCGCCCGGGTCGAGCAGAGCATCCAGCACGGCCAGCAGCGTCTGCGCCAGTTGCAGGATGATCTCAAGGAAGCCGAGCGCACGCGCCTGGAAACAGAGTCGCACCTGGGCCACGACCGCACCTTGCTGGCGACCCTGGCCGAGGATCTGGCGATGCTCGAGCCCGAGCAGGAAATGACCCTCGCCGCTGCCGAAGAGTCCGCTGCGACGCTTGAAGAGGCTGAGCTGGGCATGCATGGCTGGCAGGCCCAGTGGGATGATTTCAACACCCGCTCCGCCGAGCCGCGGCGTCAGGCCGAGGTCCAGCAGGCACGCCTGCAGCAACTGGAGGGCAGCCTGGAGCGTCTGGCCGAGCGCCAGCGCAAGCTGAGTGAAGAGAACCAGCAACTGGGCGCCGATCCCCAGGACGCCGCCATGCTCGAACTGTCGGAGCGGGTGGCGGGCAGCGAGTTGCAGCTCGAAGCGTTGCAGTTGCAGGAACAGCAGGTGGTCGAGCGGCTTGAGGCTGTGCGCGAGCAACTGCAGCAGGCGACCCAGGCCCAGCAGCAACAGCAGGGTGAATTGCAGCGCCTGGGCGGGCGTCTGGCATCACTGGAGGCCCTGCAGCAAGCGGCTCTCGAACCCGGCAGTGGCGCGGCTGAATGGCTGCAGGGGCAGGGCTTGGGCAGCCGTCCGCGCCTGGCTGAAGGGCTGCGTGTGGAGCCCGGCTGGGAGCTGGCGGTGGAGACCGTACTGGGTGCCGACCTGCAGGCGGTGCTGGTGGACGATTTTGCTGCACTTGATTTTGCCGCCCTGGAGCAGGGCGACCTGCGCCTGCTGCAGGCGAGCGGCGAGGGTGCGCGCCTGCCCGGCAGCCTGCTGGACAAGGTCGACGGACGCATCGATCTGGCACCCTGGCTCGGCCAGGTCAAGCCGGTCGAATCCCTGGAGCAGGCCCTGGCCCTGCGCGCCACGCTTGGAGAGGGACACAGCCTGGTCAGCCGCGATGGCTACTGGGTCGGTCGGCATTTCCTGCGAGTCAGCCGTGGTGGCGAGTCCCAGGGCGGTGTTTTGGCGCGCGGGCAGGAGATCGAGCGCCTCGGCCACGAGCAACTCGAGCACGAGGCGTTGCTCGAACAGCTCACGCAGCAACTGGAAAGCCTTCGCGAGCAACAGCTCGACCAGGAAGAACAGCGCGAGCAACTGCGTCGCCGCAGCCAGGACGAAAGTCGCCAGCTTGGCGAACTGAAGGCGAGCCTGTCTGCCGGGCGTGCTCGTGCCGAGCAGTTGGAGTTGCGCCGTCGTCGCCTGCAGGAAGAACTGGCCGAACTCCAGGAGCAACGCGCCCTGGAGCATGAGCAACTGGGCGAAGCACGCCTGGTGCTGCAGGAAGCCCTGGACCTCATGGCCCAGGATACCGAGCAGCGCGAACAGTTGATGGCCCGTCGCGACACCCTGCGCGAAACCCTCGACCGCGTCCGCCAGGAGGCCCGTCAGCACAAGGACCACGCCCACCAGTTGGCAGTGCGCCTGGGTTCCCTGCGTGCCCAGCACGACTCCACGCGCCAGGCCCTGGAGCGTCTTGAGCAGCAGGCCGCGCGTCTGAGCGAGCGCCAGGAGCAGTTGAGCCTCAACCTCGAAGAGGGCGAGGCGCCGCTGGAAGAGTTGCGCCTGAAGCTCGAAGAGCTGCTCGAGCGGCGCATGAGTGTCGACGAGGAAATGCGCCAGGCGCGCCTGCACATGGACGAGGCCGATCGCGAGCTGCGCGACGTCGAAAAGCGCCGTGCCCAGGCTGAACAGCAGGCCCAGTTGTTGCGCGGGCAACTGGAGCAGTCACGCCTGGAGTCCCAGGGCCTGGATGTGCGGCGCAAGACCCTGCAAGAGCAACTGCTTGCCGACGGTTACGACCTGCAGGGTGTGCTCGCCACGCTCGAGCCCGAGGCCAGCGAGCAGGGGACCGAGCAGGAGTTGGAGCAGACCGAAGCGCGGATCCAGCGCCTGGGCGCGATCAACCTGGCGGCAATCGAGGAGTACCAGCAGCAGTCCGAGCGCAAGCGCTATCTCGATGCTCAGAACGCTGACCTGGTCGAGGCGCTGGAGACGCTCGAGAACGTCATCCGCAAGATCGACAAGGAAACCCGTAACCGTTTCAAGGATACCTTTGATCAGATAAACGCCGGATTGCAGGCACTTTTCCCAAAAGTTTTCGGTGGCGGCAGCGCTTATCTGGAACTGACGGGCGAAGATCTACTCGATACAGGGGTGACGATCATGGCGCGCCCGCCGGGCAAGAAGAACAGCACCATCCATTTGCTGTCCGGCGGCGAGAAGGCACTGACCGCATTGGCGCTGGTGTTTGCCATCTTCAAGCTGAACCCGGCACCGTTCTGCATGCTCGACGAAGTCGATGCGCCGCTGGACGATGCCAACGTCGGGCGTTACGCCCGGTTGGTGAAGGAAATGAGCGAGACCGTGCAGTTCATCTACATTACGCATAACAAGATTGCCATGGAAATGGCCGATCAATTGATGGGGGTCACCATGCATGAGCCCGGTTGTTCACGTCTTGTTGCAGTTGATGTGGAGGAGGCCATGGCCATGGTTGACGCCTGATGCGCGAAGATTGGGCGATATCTGTAGGCAAATGCGCCTTGCATGTGCGACAGACGGTGTAAAGTTGTCTTTGGTCGTGCTAGCTTAATGTCACTCGTTTTTTGCGTGGGTAAAACGCCTGTCAGAACATAGAGTTGGCGCCACGTGTTAAAGGGCTTTGAAGCCTTTGTTTTCAAGCATATTTTTATAGAGGCACGGGATTACATGGAAATCGGTCTGCGCGAGTGGCTGATCGTCATCGGCATCATTGTCATCGCCGGTATTCTTTTCGACGGCTGGCGCCGCATGCGCGGCGGCAAGGGCAAGTTGAAGTTCCGCCTGGATCGTAGCTATTCCAACCTCCCGGACGACGAGGGCAGTGCCGAGGTGCTTGGCCCTGCGCGCGTCCTGGACACGCACAAAGAGCCGGAGCTGGACGAAACCGACCTGCCGTCGATGAGCGCCCCGGCCCGGGAACGCGAGCGCGAGCCAAAGCCGGCCAAGGCGCCCAAGCGTGGCAAGCGTGCTGCTGCCGAGTCGCAGCAGGGCGACCTGAATCTGGTCGCTGAACCGCGCGAGCCGGACCTGTTCGCCGACAGCGATGACGACTTCAGTGCCAACAACAACCGCAACAGCGGTTTCGCCACGAGCAACAACGCCGCCAAGGAGTTGCCTCCGGTCGAAGAGGTGCTGGTGATCAGCGTCATCTCCCGTGACGAAGGTGGCTTCAAGGGCCCGGCGTTGCTGCAGAACATCCTGGAAAGCGGCCTGCGTTTCGGCGAGATGGACATTTTCCACCGCCACGAAAGCATGGCCGGTCACGGCGAGGTGCTGTTCTCCATGGCCAACGCGGTCAAGCCAGGCATATTCGACCTGGATGACATCGACCATTTCAGCACCCGTGCGGTCAGCTTCTTCCTTGGTCTGCCCGGCCCGCGTCATCCGAAGCAGGCCTTCGACGTGATGGTTGCCGCCGCGCGCAAGCTGGCCCATGAGCTCGACGGTGAGCTCAAGGATGACCAGCGCAGCGTACTGACCGCGCAGACCATCGAGCACTACCGCCAGCGTATCGTCGAGTTCGAGCGCCGTGCGCTGACCCAGAAGCGCTGATAGATCCAGACTCAAGAGCAGCCCATGGGGATTGCTGGTCGGTTCGGCAGATGTCGTTGCCTGTGCCGGCCCCATTGCCGGACAAGCCGTACGCCGCACCGCCGCTCCCACAT
>NZ_JABWRO010000167.1:0-9423 GCF_014268985.1 Pseudomonas sp. RW10S2
GGGGGGGGGGGTTTTTTTTTCGGGGGTTCCAGAGATTTTGAAAGCTTTCCATGGAACCTTGAATGGTGCCGGCACCAGGAATCGAACCCGGGACCTACTGATTACAAGTCAGTTGCTCTACCATCTGAGCTATACCGGCATAGGCGCGTCATTATAGCGATCGGTTGGCTGCTGTAAACCACTTCCTTGCATTCAACGCGAAATCGCCTAAGTCACCGCCCCAAAAGGAGAAAATCCTACCAGCCGCGGTGGATAGTGTTGACGCTCGGTTCAGGCTCTGCGGGGTTGAAAAACAGCTTGTGGTTGTCGCAACCGCGCTTGCGGCAGCGGTCGTCCACTCGCAGGGGCAGGCCGCGGTCGCCGCCGAGCTGCATGCCGGGGGTTTCCCAGTCCAGGTTCGAAGTCCTTGGGGTGTAGCTGCTGCTACTGCTGGAGCAGCCGCTCAGGGCCAGGCCAAGGGCCAGAAGGGTGAAAGGCGTGGTGTATTTCACGTGTCGAAATCCGTTCATCTATCAATCTGGGTTGCGAATGCGCTGGATGGTGCCACCGCAGGCCATGTAGCAGCTGTCGTATTCGCGGCCGCAACTGTAGCTGGATGAGCTGCCGAATGGGTAGCTCGGCTGGTAGCAGTTGTGACGCGCTTCCTTCTTGCTCTTGCCGGTCTTGCAGTACTGGTAGGCACGCATTTCGGCCTGGTACAGGGCGCGCTGGCTGTTTTGTTCCAGACGCTCCAGTTGCTGGCAATGCCTGCGCTCGCTCGAGCAGCTGTTGATGCAGTTCATGCCATGCGCGCTGGGCGGCGGCGAATACCTATACGTGTAACTCGGGCCGCAGCCGCTGATCAGCCAGGTGGCCAGCAGTACGGCGAGTAAACCTTTGTGGGGCAAATACATGGGTGTTGCAGTCCTTGATCATTCCTCGCTGAACTCCAGCAGGTCGCCGGGTTGGCAGTTCAGCGCGCGACACAGCTTCTCGAGGGTTTCGATCTTGAAACCCTTGATCTTGCCGTTCTTCAGCAGCGACAGGTTCGCTTCCGTTATGCCGATGATTTCCGCCAGGTCTTTGGAACGGATCTTGTTCCGGGCCATGACGACGTCGAGGCGGATGATTATCGGCATAAGGGCTGGCTAGACATAACAGTTGTGTTCATCGCTGATGGTCTTGGCGTCACGCATGAGCAGCGAGAAGGCGCAGAGCAGAATGCCTTTCATGATCTCGTAGACAGCCTCGGATGATACACCGATCGACACGCTGAAGCTCCTTTCGCCAGCAGGCAGGTCGATGGCCAGCGCCAGGCCCTCGAAGGTGCCGATCAGCGACCAGAGCAGCGGCGAGCCGATGCACAGCAGGCCGACCCACCAGAGCAGGCGGATGTTGGGCAGGGTCCAGGTCTGGCCCTTGGACAGGCGCATGAAGAAGATGCCGGTCAGTAGCAGGGCGAATGCCGAAATGGCGGTGGGAATCAGGTCGAGGAAGAACACCAGGCCGATCGCCAGGTGAGACGGTTGGTAGCCTTCGGCCAGGAGCAGCGGCATCTGGTCGCCGTAGGCCTGCAGGTAGGCGGAAACCATGGTGGGGTAGTCGAGCAGCCAGAGCATCGGCGTGCCGCCGAACTCGACGGCAGCGGTGGTCCAGGCCAGAAAGGCGGCCAGGGCGCCGATGGTGCGCAATCGGGAGCGCGCATAGGCGACGGATCTACTGTTCATGGGGTGCCTCCGTACAGTGATGAACGGGGTGGATTATTCTTGATAAATTATCGTAATACAATAATTTATTTTTCTGTAATAGCTTTTGCGACGCTTTGCCGCAGTGGGAACTTGAACCAGGTGCTGGAGCGGGTTTACCCGCGAAGAAGACACCGCGCTGCCTGGCACGGGCTACGCCCGTGTTCGCGAGACAAGCCCGCTCCCACAGGGGATTGGGCAGGCCTTTAGATTCTGAACAAAAGGAGTTGCTACCAGGGGCTTGCGTCGGATCTGGGATTTGGCTTATGCACAAGCGGCATGCAGGTGCTGCGCGAGAGGCATGCCGAAGCGCTGCGCCGTTGGTCTTTGCGCAAAGGCCTGTTTTTGTTGGCGTTCGCTTACTGAAGGGAATAAGTGAAGCGGGTGAAATAGCCAGTGGATCCAATAAGCCGTGAATTTCATCACAAGCTTGTTCACAGAGTTATCCACAGGTTTTCCGGTTATTCCCGCTCCCCCAGCAGCAGCAGGTTGCGCGGAGTCAGTGGATAGCTGCAGAACTCGCCCAGGCGCACGTTGTAACCCTGTTCCTGAAGGAACAGCGCACGATCGAGCACCAGCCACAACTCCAGCGGTCGACGGAACAGGTTGCGCAGTAGTTCGAGGTTGCGCACTTCGGCCAGGCGTTGCCAGCCGGCGGCTTCCAGCGCTGCCCAGTCGGGGTGGCCGTTCAGCGGCACCTGGCGCAGGGCTGCGAGGTCGCGGCAGTAGTCTTCGAAGGATTTGTCCAGCCAGGCGGTTGGCAGCGATGGGGTCGGCAAGTAGTCGTCGCAGTGGCGCTGCTGGCGCTGCAGCAGGTCGAAGCCCAGGCGACGGGCCATCGAGGTGTCGCGCAGGCGGCGCGCGCGGGCGCCGGAGGTGACGGTTTCGCTCAGTGGCAGGCCGAGGTCGGTGATGCTCAGTTGCAATGTCGAGGCCTGCGCGGTGCTCGACAGTGCCTGGTAATGATCGCGCTGGGTGCGGTTGTAGCAGCAGGGTGCGATTGCGATCTGTCGGCAGCCTTGCGCGCTGGCCAGTTGCAGCAGGCGCACGTGCAGGTCGCCGCAGGCGTGCAGGGCGACCACGCTGTGATCGCGGGTCAGGTGGCGAACGCTGTCAGCGGCCATCACATCCTGGTGCAGGTGGTGCGCGGGCAGGTGGTGGTGGTCACTCAGGGCCTGGCCGGCTGCGACGAGCTGGGCATCGTATTCGAGGCAGGTCAATTGCTGGCCGGGCTGCAGCAGCCGGCGGCCCAGGTGTCCTTTGCCCGAACACCAGTCCAGCCAGTGGGTCGCGGGCTGCTTGAAGCTCAGGCGGCTGCCGAAGGCTTCGATCTGCTGCCACTTGCGGCCGGGCACGTTGACCGCCAGGCGATGACCCGCTGTGTGCAGGTCGGCCAGGGGCAGTTCGGCGACGCGGGATAGCTGCCGGGCCTGGTCCGCGAGTTGCGGGAAGGGCGCGGGGGCGGGCAGTCGTTCGGGGTGCTGTGCGGCGGCTTCGGCTTGCTCCAGGGTGCGGGTGCGCAGCCATTGGGCCAGCTCGGGATGGCGGGATTCCCATTCCAGGTGCAGGGCGGTGAAGGGGCGGGGTTTCCAGAGGGGTTCGTGCTGGCGCAGGAACTGGTCCAGGGCCTGGAAGCGCGCGTTCAGTTGGTCGGGGGGGAGGAATGGGGTCGAGGGCATGGCGGGTGGTCGGTGGGCGGCCTTCGCGGGCAAGCCCGCTCCTGCAACAACCCCCCAAGCATGTGGGTAGCTGTGGCAGCGGACTTGCCCGCGAAAAGGTCAGCGCGGGTTCAGATCACCGCCCCTGGCAGGCGTCGACGCGCAACCAGCGCTCGAGCAGCTTGAAACCCTGCACCAGGACGAACGAAATCAACAGGTAGAACACGCCCGCCGCAAAGAAGATCTCCACCGGCAGGTAGGTGCGGGCGATGATCGTGCGCGCCATGCCGGTCAGTTCCAGCAGCGTCACGGTACTGGCCAGGGCGCTGGCCTTGAGCATCAGGATCACTTCGTTGCTGTACGCCGGCAGGCCGATGCGCGCGGCGCGCGGCAGCATGATGTAGAACAGTGCCTTGCCGCGCGACATGCCCAGCGCGCGCGCCGCCTCGATCTCGCCCTTGGGGATCGCCTGCAGCGCACCGCGCAGGATCTCGGCGATGTAGGCGGCGGTGTGCAGAGTCATGGTCAGCACCGTGCACCAGAACGGATCGCGCAGGTAAGGCCACAGCGAGCTGCTGCGCACCAGGTCGAACTGCGCCAGGCCGTAGTACACCAGGAACAACTGCACCAGCAGCGGTGTGCCGCGGAAGAAGAAGATGTAGCCGTAGGGCAGGGCGCGCACGTACCAGTGGCGCGAGGAACGGGCGATGCCCAGCGGGATGGCCAGGATCAGCCCGGCAACGACCGCGATGGCCACCAGCTCCAGGGTCAGGGTCGCGCCCTGGGCCAGGCGTGGCAGCCACTTGATGATGACTTCCCAGTTCATTGCGCGGCCCTCATGAAGCCGCGAGCGGCGCGTTTTTCAAGGAAATGCATGCCGGCCATGGCGACGATGGTCAGGCACAGGTAGATGCAGGCGGCGACGGCATAGAAGGTGAACGGCTCCTTGGTCACGGTCACGCCGATCTGGGCGTGGCGCATGATTTCTTCGAGGCCGATCACCGACACCAGCGCAGTGTCCTTCATCAGGATCATGAACAGGTTGCCCAGGCCCGGCAGGGCCACGCGCCACATCTGCGGCAGGATGATCCGCGACAGGATGCGCCCCTTCGACAGCCCCAGTGCCAGGCCCGCTTCACGGTGGCCCTTGGGGATCGCCAGGATCGCGCCGCGGAACACTTCCGTGGCGTAGGCGCCGAAACACAGGCCCAGGGCGATCACGCCCGCGGCGAAGGCGCTGAGCTCCAGGCCGGGCATGTTCAGGGCATCGCCGAGGCTGCTCATCAGCCCGACGGTGCCGAAATAGATCAGCAGGACCCACAGCAGTTCGGGCACGCCGCGAACCAGGGTCGAGTAGGTGCCGCCAAGCCATTGCAGCGGCTTGATCGGCGAGGTCTTGGCCAGTGCGCCGAGCAGTCCAAGGACCAGCCCCAGCAGCAAGGCACAGAGCGCCAGTTTTACGGTCATCAGGGTGCCAGCCAACATGGCCGGACCGAATCCGTGCAGGTCGATATTCATGGGCAGGGTGCGTTCAAGGGACCGGCACCGCGCAGCGGCGGTGCCAGTCGGGGCGTATCAGTAGATGCTGAACGGGAAGTACTTGTCGTTGATCTTCTTGTACGTGCCGTCGGCGATGATTTCCTTCAGAGCAGCGTTCAGCTTCTCACGCAGCGGATCGCCTTTACGCACGGCGATACCGATCTTGTCGCTCTCTTCCACCGGGTCGCCCTTGAACTCGTAGTTCTGGCCGTCCTTGCTCTTGAGCCACTCGTACTGCACGTACTTGTCGGCCAGGATGCCGTCGATACGGCCGGCGATCAGGTCCAGGTAGGCGTTTTCCTGGGTGTCGTAGAGCTTCACATCGACATCGCTGCCGTAGTGGTCTTCCAGCCAGGTGCCGGCCAGGGTGGCGCGCTGGGTGCCGATGGTCTTGCCCTTGAGCGAAGCCTTGTCGGTCTTGAAGTCAGCGTTTTTCGGCGCGATGAACTGCAGCTTGTTGGAGTAGTAGGGCTCGGTGAAGTCCACGGCCTGCTTGCGCTCGTCGGTGATCGACAGCGACGACACCAGGAAGTCGAACTTCTTGGCGTTCAGGGCGGGGATGATGCCGTCCCAGTCGGAGGTCACGACCGAGCACTCGACTTTCATCTTGGCGCACAGGGCGTCGCCGATGTCCTTGTCGAAGCCGACCACGTTGCCGCTGGCATCCTTGTTGTTGAACGGCGGGTAGGCCGCCTCGATACCCATGCGCAGTTTTTCCGCGGCCAGGGCGTTGGCCGACATCACCAGCGTGGCGGCAGCGGCCAGGAGGAATTTCTTGTAGGTCTGCATGTGTTGCTCCGTTTAGCGGTGGCTGGACATGAATTGCTTGCAACGCGCCGAGGTCGGGTTTTCGAAGACCTGTTGCGGCGATCCTTGCTCTTCCACGAGGCCCTGGTGCAGGAAGACCACTTCACTGGACACCTGGCGGGCAAAGTTCATCTCGTGCGTTACCAGCAGCATGGTACGGCCTTCGTCGGCCAGTGCGCGGATAACGTTAAGCACTTCCTGGACCATTTCCGGATCGAGCGCCGAAGTCGGCTCGTCGAACAGGATAACCTTGGGCTTCATGGCCAGGGTGCGGGCGATGGCGGCGCGCTGCTGCTGGCCACCGGAAAGTTGGGCGGGGTAGCTGTGACGCTTGTCGTGGATGCCGACCTTGTTCAGCAGCGCCTCGGCCGCTTCGATGGCCTCGGCCTTGCTCTGGCCGAGCACGCGGCGTGGCGCCTCGATGATGTTGTCGAGGATCGACATGTGCGGCCACAGGTTGAAATTCTGGAAGACGAAGCCGATTTCGCTGCGCAGACGGTTGATCTGGCGGTTGTCGGCGGCGATCAGGTCGCCGGTCTTGGTGGGCTTGAGCTTGAGCGCTTCGCCGGCGACGAGGATTTCACCCTGGTGCGGGTTCTCGAGCAGGTTGATGCAGCGCAGCAGGGTGGACTTGCCGGAACCGGACGAACCGAGGATCGAGATCACGTCACCGTCGCGCGCGGTCAGCGAAATGCCCTTGAGAATTTCCTGATCGCCATAGCGTTTGTGCAGATTGCGGATTTCCAGCGCGGGCGTGGCCTGGGCCATGTGCGGTCCTCATGTGTTCGGGTGCGTTCCCAGCTGTTGGCGGCCTTCCTGGCGAGCGCAACGCTAGCATAGCGGCGTAATGGCGGCCAACCGGGTCGCAGCAGGCTCGGGTCGTTGACAGGACAGTTTGTCGCATCGCTGCAGTGCAACGTCGCGCGGATGTCCGCAACACGGTGCGCTTGGCGCCGGAGCCTTGATGAAAAAAGGCGCGATGGTGCCAGTTTTGGGCGGGGGAGGGAAGGAGTTTTGGTTTTGTTCACTAGTGCGCCCCCGCCCCAACCGTAGGAGCGGGCTTGCCCGCGAAGGCCACACCACCGACTCAAGGTTGCACGCCGAGGTTGCACCTTTTGTGCCCCTGATCGGTGCAAAGGTGTTACCAAGGACTACCTTTAGTGCATTTGTAAGTGGGTATTTCAGTAATGCACACTTGGCCCGCAGGCCTGGATGGGCATTCGGTCAAACCCTGGCTGAATGCCCGCAAGGCCCCGCCATTCGGGACTGAGGCAATATTCAGACGAATGATTTTCCGCGCTGGCGCACTTATTGCCAGCTGGAAAGCGCCGATTGCCAAGGCGTCTAAATCAACCCCTGGCGCGCTTCGTTATCAGCAATCGGGTGGTCCACTCCTTACAAAGGTAGTTTTATGAGCGGTAAGCACAATTCCAATGACCTCGCTCAGGGGCTCAAACAACGGCATGTCACCATGCTGTCCATTGCTGGCGTCATCGGCGCCGGTCTGTTCGTCGGCTCCGGCCACGCCATTGCCGCAGCCGGCCCGGCGGTCCTGCTCGCCTATGCCGCTGCCGGTACTCTCGTGGTGCTGGTGATGCGCATGCTCGGCGAGATGGCCGTCGCCTCGCCAGACACCGGTTCGTTCTCGACCTACGCCGACCGCGCCATCGGGCGCTGGGCCGGCTTCACCATCGGCTGGCTGTACTGGTGGTTCTGGGTGCTGGTGATCCCGCTGGAGGCCAACGCCGCTGCAGCGATCCTGCATGCCTGGTTCCCGGCCGTCGACCTGTGGGCGTTCTCGCTGGTGATCACCCTGGCGCTGACCATCACCAACCTGTTCAGCGTGAAGAACTACGGCGAGTTCGAGTTCTGGTTCGCCCTGCTCAAGGTACTGGCGATCATCGCCTTCATCGTCGTCGGCTGCGCGGCCATGTTCGGCATGGTGCCGGGCAGCCAGGTCAGCGGTGTCAGCCACCTGTTCGATACCCAGGGCTTCATGCCCAATGGCCTCGGTGCAGTGCTGGCGGCCATGCTGACCACCATGTTCTCGTTCATGGGCACCGAAATCGTCACCATCGCGGCCGCCGAGTCCAAGGACCCGGGCAAGCAGATCAGCCGTGCGACCAACTCGGTGATCTGGCGTATCTGCCTGTTCTACCTGGTGTCGATCTTCCTGGTTGTGGCCATGGTGCCGTGGAACGATCCGACCCTCGCGGAAAAAGGTTCCTACCAGACCGTCCTGAGCCTGATCGGTGTGCCCAATGCCAAGCTGATCGTCGACATCGTCGTGCTGATCGCCGTGACCAGCTGCCTGAACTCGGCGCTGTACACCTCTTCGCGCATGCTGTTCTCCCTGAGCAAGCGTGGCGACGCACCGGCCGTGGCCCAGCGCACCACCAAGGCGGGCACCCCGCACTGGGCGGTCATGCTGTCGACCGCTGCGGCCTTCCTCTGCGTGTTCGCCAACTTCGTCGCGCCGGCCCAGGTGTTCGAGTTCCTGCTGGCCAGCTCCGGCGCCATTGCGCTGCTGGTGTACCTGGTGATCGCCGTTTCCCAGCTGCGCATGCGTGCCCAGCGTGAAGCGCGCGGCGAGAAGATCTCGTTCAAGATGTGGCTGTTCCCGGGGCTGACCTGGGCGACCATTGCCTTCATCGTGGCTGTGCTGGTGGTGATGGCGCTGCGTGAAGATCACCGGATCGAGATCATCGCGACGGCCTTGCTGAGCATCGCCGTGGTCGCGGCGGGCCTTTTGCTGCACCGCAAGCGCGGTGCTGCCGGGCAGGTGGCGCTGGATAACTGATCCGCATCGCGCAAATGAAAAGGCCGCGTCCTGTGAGGGGCGCGGCCTTTTTCATGGGCGGCGAATCGCTGTCTTGCTCAGGCAAAGCCTTGCTGGCGCCAGGCCTCGTATACCGTGACGGCCACGGTATTGGACAGGTTCAGGCTGCGACACCCGGGCCGCATCGGCAGGCGCAGGCGTTGCTCGGCGGGCAGGCTGTCCAGCACCTCGGCAGGCAGACCGCGGCTTTCAGGGCCGAACAGGAAGGCATCGCCCGGCTGGTAGGCCACTTCATGGAAGGGGTGCGAGGCCTTGGTGGTGAAGGCGAACAGGCGCGGCTGCCCCAGGCTCTCCAGGCATGCTTCGAGGCTCTCGTGGCGCTTGAGCGTGGCATACTCGTGGTAATCCAGCCCCGCACGACGCAGGCGCTTGTCGTCCAGCTCGAAGCCGATCGGCTCGATCAGGTGCAGGTCGCAGCCGCTGTTGGCGCAGAGGCGGATGATATTGCCGGTGTTCGGCGGAATTTCTGGTTGAAAGAGGATGACGTGAAACATGCACGGCTCCAGGCACGAAGATGACGAGCATTCTACCCTCGAACCGGACCCGCGTTCGAAGGCTTGGCCGCGTGTGTTGCTGTCGATGGCGATCGTCGGTGTGATGGTGGGGCTGATGATCGGTCGCCTGACCGCCCCTGACGTTCGTGTGCTCGAGCGGGTCGAGGTGGTGCAGGATGGCCTCGACCTGTGGTTCAACGAAGCCCCCAAGCTGCGTGGCGAAAACGTCGAAGGGACGGTGGCCGTGGTGTTCCAGGCCGAGGGCAAGGCCCAGCGCGGACAGTTGAGCCTGCAGGGGCGGCCGGTGGGCTGGCGCTTGCAGCAGAGCGAGGAAGGGTTGGTGCTGACGGTGGTTGCCGCGC
>NZ_JABWRO010000168.1:0-9254 GCF_014268985.1 Pseudomonas sp. RW10S2
CCCCGGCGGGCTGGCTGTGGGCAGCGCAGCACCGCCGGGACGCCGAGGCCCGGAGCGAAAGCGAAGGGCAAAGGCGGAAGGCAAGACAAAAGGGGGCGGCACGAGGCCGCCCGCAAAGCGGGTCTGCACATGGGGGGAGGACGGCACGGTGGGTCGTCACCGCCGTGCCGCCAACACCGAGAAGACGGCCTCAAACCTCGCCTTGCGCCGTGCTTCGTACCCCTGACTTCGCCGTGACTCTACGGAGAGACGATGATGAGCGATCGACGTGACGACGATTTCCGCACGCGACCCGGTGCCCCGAAGAACCGGGGCCGAGGCTATGTGTCCCAAGTGCTTAAGCAGCTCGGCAAGGCGGGCGGGAAATCCGCTGTACGGCGTCCCGCGCTGACCGCCGGCAAGGGTCGTCCCGGCGGTCAACGGCCCGGCTCACGACTTGGGCGCGGCCATACCGCCGCCCGTTTCGCCGGCCAGTCACTGACGCCCTTCTCGCGACGCGTGACCATCAAGACCCTGCTGGTCAATCATCGCCAGGCGAGCCCGCAATCGCTCGCCAGACATCTGCGCTATGTCGAGCGCGACGGCGTGGGGCGTGACGGTGAACCGGGCCGGGCCTATGGTCCGCACACCGACGCGGCGGATCTCGATGAATTCAAGGCGCGCTGCGCCGACGATCGGCATCATTTCCGCTTCATCGTGGCACCCGAGGACGGCGCCGCGCTGGACGATCTGCGGACCTACACCCGTCACCTGATGACGCGGATGGAGGCCGATCTGGGAACCCGGCTGGAGTGGGTGGCGGTCGATCACTGGAACACCGACAATCCTCATACCCACCTCATCGTACGGGGACGGGACGATACCGGCAGCGACCTCATCATCGCGGGCGACTATATCGCCGATGGCTTCCGGTATCGGGCGGCCGAACTGGCGACGGAATGGCTGGGCCCGCGCACGGAGCGGGAGATCGAGCAGACATTGCGACGCGAGGTGGAACAGGAGCGTTGGACGAGCCTGGATCGCACGTTGCAACGGGTCGCCGACGACGCGTTGCGCATCCCGATCGAGCGGCTCAACGAGCCCGGCCTTCAGCGTCAGCGCCTGCTGCTGATCGGCCGGCTCCAGCATCTCCAACGCATGGGGTTGGCGGAGGAACGCCACCCCGGCGACTGGACAGTGCATGCCGACGCGGAGAAGACGCTCCGTACCCTCGGGGAGCGCGGCGACATCATCCGCACCATGCAGCGCGCGATGCGGGGCCAGCAGCGCGAACTGGCCGTGTTCGAACCCGGTGATGAGGAGCGACGCTTGACCGGACGCATCGCGGACAAGGGGCTTACGGACGAGCTTCATGATCGGGGCTATCTCATCGTCGATGGCGTGGACGGCAAGGCGCACTATGTGGCGCTCAACACGCGCGACGACCTGTCCAACTATCCCGTGGGTGCGATCGTGGAGGTCCGGGGATCGGCCGAGCTGCGTGCGGCCGATCGCAACATCATCGCCCTGGCCAGCGATGGCCTGTACCGGGCCGATCATCATCTCGCCATCGCACGCGCTCAGGCGGCACCCGGTCGGGATCCACAGGAGGTGGTGGCCGCCCATGTCCGCCGCCTGGAGGCGTTGCGCCGTGGCGGGATCGTCGAGCGTGTCGCAGACGGCCTGTGGAAGGTCCCCGATGACCTCCCCGAGCAAGGGCGCCGTTACGATGTGCGACGGCTGGGCGGCGTGGCGGTCGAGCTGAAATCGCATCTCCCTGTCGCGCGACAGATGCGCGCGATCGGAGCGACCTGGCTCGATGAGCAACTGATCGAGGGCGGCAAGGCATTGAGCGCTCACGGCTTCGGCGACGAGGTCCGCAAGGCGCTGGAAAAGCGAGCCGACTTCCTCATCGAACAGGGGCTGGCGTCCCGCCGGGGACCGGGAGTGCTACTTGCCCGCAACCTGCTCGCCACGCTGCGCGATCGGGAGGTGGCCGAGGTGGCGCGGACGATGGCCGCGGAGACGGGTCTGGCGTATCGCCCGACGGTAGACGGACGGCGCGTGACCGGCATCTACCGGCGCAGTGTGCTGCTCGCCAGCGGGCGATACGCCATGCTCGACGACGGACTGGGCTTCAGCCTCGTGCCGTGGAAGCCGGTCATCGAGCAGCGGTTGGGGCAGCCGATCGCGGTGACGATGCGGGGGACCTGGGCATCGTGGGATGTCGGTCGTCAGCGTGGACCTGGCGTCGGCTAGACGGCCACTAAAGCGTCAGGATCACGGGCTCCTTGACAATCGGATAGGTTTGAACGTCGATGCTTGGTTTCGCTCCGTATGGAGTCCGGAAGGTGTCGCATCAATCCCATGCCTTTGAATAGGGATGATCTTTGAACAATTCGGGCAACCCAGCCACTTGTTTGAAGCGAAACACCTCTTCGGCATCCATGCCCAATTCGTGCGCGACATCCGCATCGGTCCAGCCGGCGCGCAACAGCGTCACGACGATGTCCGTCATGGGTGCGACACCATGGATCCCGCGTGCCCGGTTGTGCCGGATCGTCGCGGCGATCCGGTCGGCTTCTGCCGTTCGGGAGGCCCGGATGGTGACCACGGGCAGGAAACCGCGCAGGCGTCGCTTGATGGCGGCAGAACGGCTACCGACCTTGTGCCGATGAAAGCCATCGACGATCTCATAGCGATCGGATCCGGTCTGATGCACGACGATAGGCTGCGTGAAGCCTTCGGCTTCGACGGACCGGGCGAGCAGTTTCATCTCGGGCGGGGCGACGCTGTTGGGGTTGTAGGCGTTGCCCTGGACCGTCTCCGCCGGTACCCACTGTACGCAATCGGCGGGCTCGCCTACGAACGGGCTATGCTCGTGCAATCGTTGCCGCAGGGTGTTGATCAGTTCCACACGGCGGAAGAGCGGCAAGGTGTCCAGCCTCTGGAACAGGGTCTCGGCGTCCAGGATCAATTGTTTTGCTTCTGGCATGACGGATCCTCATCAAGGTCGTCCACGTCCCGCGTTCGCCCTGCACGGTGAAACCGTGCGCCAGGAGGAACGGGACGCATCGGGTGGGAATACGGGTCAGCAGCGGGAGATCCTGTTTGTCGGCATAAGCGAGCACCGTGTCGCGCAAGGTCCGGAAGAGGCCGACACCCCGTGCTTCGGGCCGGACATAGCCCTGACGCATATGGAGCCGGTCGCCGAGATGCTCGACGCTGATGAAACCGAGCACATGTGAGGCCTGTGCATTTTGTACCACGAACCAGCGATAGCGTGGTCCGTCGTCGAGGGGATAGTTACCACATTCTCGGCGAACGGTGCGACTGGCGAAGAATCGCCCCATCTGGGCGAAGAAGGTGATTTCATTCTCGCTCGAGCGCCATAGCGCAAAGCGGCAGTCGTCGAGACGAATCATCGGTCATCCTTTCCCGGCATGACCCATCCTTCCATGTCCTGACGGGCGAAGCCAAAGGATAAGGATCGTGCCATGTCCTGCTTGAGCAGCGACAACGCGACGCGACGCCACGAGGGTTGAGCCCGCCGGTTCTCCAGCGCCGGCGTACCCGCATCCGGCCAGGCGTTCAGCGGATAGCCGTGCTTCGCCCACCATTGGGTAAAGCGCCCGATGCGCCGGGCGTACACCGTCCGTTGTCCCTCGGGCATGCTGTCCAGCAGGAAAGCTGCATAGGCTTGCCAGCTGTCGAACGCGGCCGGCAGTCCGGTGCCGCCCCGATAGCCGAGAAAGCGCTGCCGACTGTAGCGTGCCGCATAATTGGCCCCTGAGACACGTTGGACGACCCGGAACCAGGTCTGCGGCTCGATGCGGTGAAACAGATCCAGTCCTTTGCGCTGGTCGTCGCCAAAGGGCTGACAGATGCGCATCTGCGAGAAGCCAAGCCCCGAGCGATGCATGTCATCGTACAGATGGTTATAGGCGTGCTGCTTCTCGTGCGTGTAGCGCCAAAGGTCGGCGAATTTCCAGTCGTAGATCGGAAAGAAGCTGACGGCATTGGCTTCGGCGACATGGCGTGAACTCCAGGCGATCGGCGCAGCGCGATCAGGGGGTGTCCAGGCGCTGCGTTTGCCTCGTGCGCTCGGGCGCACCGCGAGGTAGCGGTTCAGCGATTCATCCGCCCGGATGCCGACCAGGAACGCCGTGGGAACGTCGCAAGCCAGCCAGGCGTCGAAACCAGTCACGAACTCTTCGAATTCCATCCGAAACCGATAGAAGGGAAAGACGGACGGATCGCGAATGACGGCGGGGTGTGTCGGCATCGGACGGATCCAGTCTGCCTCGCGTGCCGGATCCCAGGCGCACCAATAGGGCTCCTGTAAACTGGAGGCGTTGCGCAGATTCAGAGGTAGACACATCCACCAGGGGCGTATGTCGGTGCGATCGAACATGTCGGCCACGTGCGCGATGGTCGCCTGATACTGGCCTTCCAGATCGATGAATAAGGCATCCACGGGCCCGCGATTCAGCTCGCGCGCGACCTCCAGCGCAAGATGCAGCAGCACCGAACTGTCTTTGCCGCCCGAGAAAGCGACACAGACCCGCTCGAAATGTCGGAACACCAACCGAAGCCGCGCTTTTGCGGCCTCGTAGACGTCGATGTCACAGTAGGTTTTCGCGGCCATCGAAGACGGTATCCGGTAGGCTGACGAGATGCATAGGCGCTTGTGGCACTCTATCCTTGGACATGAAGCGAATGCGCTGGGCCTTCGACCTGAACGGTTTTCTGGACAGCGGGGCGATCGGCGACGCGTTCTGCGAATGCGCGCAATCCCGGCCAGGCATCCATCTCGAAACCCAAGCGCCGTCCCCAGGTGCACATCACATAGAGATAGGCATCCGGGGCGGTGAATATGTCGCCACAAAGGAAGGATCGTCCTCTCAATATCGCATCGACAAATGCGAGGCGGGGAGCCACGCGCACGAACGTATCTCGCTGGCCCTGATGCGTCTTGGACAGAAAATTGGATGACATACCGCCATGCCGTTCCGGCGTAATGAAGTTCTTGTGCAGTTCCATCGAGATATAATTCAGCCATTCGAGCTGCCGATAACGCTCCAGGCCCGACCGCGCCAACAGCGTCTTTTTTGATGTTAGATCGGCAATGTAACTCAAGATGACGGCGCCTTCCGTCAGGATTTCTCCATTGTCCAAACGCAAGGCGGGCACGTAGTTTTTGGGATTGACGGCGTTATAATCGCCGCCCGCCCATGTTTTCTTCATAAGATCCACCCGCTCCAGTTGGAACGGCAGTTCCGATTCGTTGAGCAAGATATGAGACGCCATGGAACTGGCGCCAGCGGCGAAAAAAAGTGTCAGCATAGACAAGTCTCCAAGGATCGATCGACAGCGACGACAGGCGTTCAAGCGCACGCAAAATTGATGGCATCATCCTCATATCGGCAACACAAGGAAAGTCCATCGGACTGACTTCGCACTTGGATCACATCTCCGTGATCCAGGTCGTAGCCGCCTTTGTGGGTGCTGATCGCCGCTCCCAACAAAATATAGTGAACGCAATAGGGCTGGAAGAAATTGGTGTTGATGAGTTGATCGAGAAGTGAGGACACCGAGCAGTTCATGTTGTCGGTGCCCAGGCTTCCCGACGCCGCCCATTTGCGGTGTTCGCCCTTATCGATGACACAAGTCACCTCCGATGAAGCCGGGATCTTGGTCGCTAAAACGATGCCATGAGCTACGAAGGTGTCCGCGAGCTTCGACAGACCTGCGAGATTAGGGTGGCGATGGCGCAAGACGACATCCGAGAAATCCAGCGCCAAGGTATAGCCGATGACGGTAGGATCGCCTGTCGCATTGGTCATCAGAACCAACGCATACTCGATCTCAATACCGCCACCATGACCCTGGATGGGGAGCACGAGCGGACTGCCCGTCGTCTTCAAGCTTGCCCCAGCGCCCTTGTAGTACCAGTCCAGAGGCTTGTTCCCAAAGATGTCCCCGTTCAACTTGATGTGGGTATTGCCGAACGAACTGACCGTCGTCCTGTCCCACTCCTCACGTACGAACGGCGCGACGTATCGATTTACGTCGAGACGGGCCGACTGCGTCGCATCCGATCGTCGTCGAAGGATGTGCTCGACATTCTCACGCTCCCTTACGCTGGCTCGTGCAAGGTCGTAACCCTGTCCTTTGAAGGCATCCATGCGCCCGGTATCGTCCGACACCACCAGATACCGTTCTGCGCCGATCACGCATTCGCTCAGTTTCGCTGTCATGATATGCACCTCTTCGCGTTCCTGATATGGACATATCGTTCGAAATCCCCGTCAGCCGTCCGATGGCTTTTGGAGCTGGAGATATCGTATGCCGCCGATCTCGACGGTACCGGATACGGTGGTACCTCCGGCATGCCCTCGATCCGTCAATGCGGATACGAGCCGATCGAAATCTTCTTCGCGAGTGAGGATCTGGCCGCCATGCTTCGTGACCCGATAGATCTCGTAGAGGAGAGACGGATCGTGCGTCTCATCGAAGCTCACGACGGCATCGTAGCCGATGTCTCGACGGTAATGTTCCGTTCCCGCCGTCGGGAAAGGCAGGCGCGTCGCCGTCAGATCACCACGGTATCGCAGGTTGTATTTTCGCCTTTCGACGCATAGTTGCAGAATGTCCGCGCAGATGTCGCGGTCGCGACCGATGACATCGATCGACTGCGCACTGAGCGAGTTGACGAAATTCGGCGTGTCTGGTGCGACGACGAGCACATTTTTGCCGTTGATGATCCCGTCCGGGAGCGTTGCCTTGTCCCGGTGATCTTTGGCGCGCAAGGCGTACAGCCCTCGCCATTCGCTGTCGATTTCCGCCCAATCCGTGACTCGTAGCGAATCGATAAAAGCAAATTTGTTGATTTCAAATAGATAGGCTTTATACGGAAGATATTGGAGAACCTTTCCTCGATCTCCTGTCACGCTGTAATCGCCGACCCAGCCGTTGAGAAAAGTTCTTGCGGCCACGATGCTGGCCTTACCCAAATAGTCCGCATTCCATCCGATCATGGCTTCCCGGCCGATCCACGCATAGGGTTCGATGGTAACGGCCGGCAACCGCGTCATCGCGACGGTGCGTGCGGCAACCGATGGACGGCCATAGGGGTCATGATCCTGCCGCAACAATTGGCTGCCGGGCGACAGCCACGCATAATCGCCGATCTTCACGTCGCCACCGGCGTTGACCGAACAATTGCGACCAAACCGCACATAGCGACCAATCTGGATATGCGGCAAGCGATCCGCCGTCCATCGGAGCTGGTGATCGGCATGCGGATGACTGAAATAGGCACCGTTTTCGAAATGCGTGGGTGAAACCAGATGTTCGCCGTCCCCCTCTCGAACGATCAAGGGATCTCCGCTCGTATCGATCGAAAAATGCGTGTCCGGAAGTTGGTGGCGTGCAGCCAGTTGGTTCAATCGATCGCGGAAACGCTTTCCGAATTCGATCTCATCCCGGAAAGTCGCGACGGACTTCACCTCTTCACGGAGCTGGCGGAGCACGGCAGTGTAATCCGCGATGGGAGATTTCGGCGTCGTCGTATGAAGATCGACTTCGAACTCGGTCAAGAATCGTCCGCCTTGGGCAAGGTCAATCGGTTGGACCAGTACGGGATTGGAAGAAAGATGGCTCATCATTTCCACGACTCCTTCTTGAACGCTATTTGGAAATCACATTTGGTTTTCGCTTGAGCTATTGACGATATGAACAGGCGGCATGCGCTTACGGACCGCTCGGAGAGGCGATCGTTTCGGTCCGTCGGTCGAACCATGTCGCGATATCCCGTATTTCGTCGTCGACGATGGTGTGGCCCATGGCATAGCTATGAAGATCGACCGTAGCGCCTGCGCGACTTAGCCAATCGTAGGCCGCTTTTGCCATAGGGAGCGGAGTTACCGGATCGAACGTGCCATGGCCGATGAAGATCGGGAGATGCGCCAACGACTTGATACCGGAGACCGCGGCCACAGGTAGCCAGCCCGAGAGAACCAGCGCGCCGCCCAGTCGATGGGGCGATTGCGCGGCGGTCAACATCGACAAGGCCCCCCCTTGCGAGAAGCCCGCGATGAATATCGCCTCGGATGGTTGTCCCGTATCGATCTCGCCTTGAATCAAGCGATCGAGGCGATCGACGGCACCCCGGATGCCATCGACATCGACTCGCTCGTTGAAGTCGGCGGTCAGCAAGTCGAACCATGCCGATACCATCTGTCCGTCACACAGTCGCACCGGCCGTTGCTCGGCGGTGGGTAGGATAAAGCGGACAGGGCGGCTGATGAGCTTGCCCCATTGCCGCACCAACGGAGTGTAATGCTGGCCCGACGTTCCCAGGCCGTGCACGAATATCACCGACAGTTCGGGATTTGGACCGCTTTCTATGACGAGCGGTGCGTCATGACTGATCGTCGCCATCTCTTCGCTCCTTCTGAGCTTGCTGCGAACCTTGACACTTCTTATGATCCATGTATCATCGTACCATATTGTGACAGGAAACTGAATCATGCAACTGCAAATTTGGTCGGATTATGCCTGCCCCTATTGCTATATCGGCAAGCGACATCTCGAAGCGGCGCTAGCGGAATTCCCTCACGCCGACGATGTGGAGATCGCATATCAGGCGTTCGAATTGGACCGGAACGCTAGCCGCGAGGTGGTCAACACCACGCAACAGCGCATCGAGCGGAAATATGCGAAGAGCCCGCAAGGCGCGCTGAACATGATCCACCAGATCATGACCATGGCACGGCATGCGGGTCTTGACATGCGCTACGACACGGTGCGTTACACCAATACGTTCGACGCGCATCGCTTGAGCCTGTTCGCCGAGCGCAGGGACTTAGCGAAAGAGGTCACGGAGGGCTTATTCCACGCGTATTTCACCGAGAATCGCGCTCTCGCCGATCACGACGTGCTTCTCGATGTGGCCACCCAGGCCGGTCTCGACCGAGCGGAAACCCAACAAATGTTGGACTCCGACGCCTTTTCGGAAGATGCCCGAGCGGCAGAGCAGGAAGCGGAACGGCGAGGCATTCACGGCGTCCCGTGCTTCGTGTTCGACGACGGCACCACCTTCTACGGAGCGCAGCCGAAATCGGCGTTGCTCGAAGCACTCCACGCGAATTGGGAAAAACAAAAGAGCGTGCCGGCATCGCCGAACGACGCGGCGGTCTGTGGCAGCCACGGATGCTCCGTACCTTGAAGTTTGACGAGATATTTGGCGGCGGGGGGCCCCCCCCCCCCCC
>NZ_JABWRO010000169.1:0-9182 GCF_014268985.1 Pseudomonas sp. RW10S2
CCCCCCCCCCCCCCCGGGGGGGGGGTTTTGAGAAATCGCGGTGCCGGCCTTGGGCCGGCAAGCCGGAGCTTAGCGCCAGAAAGGCTTGCTCAGCTCTTGGTAGCGCTGGGACTCGCTGATGCCGGCGTCGGCCAGCAGGCGGGCATCCAGGCGAGCCAGTTGACGGCGGCTGGCGATGCGACGCTGCCACAGCAGCAGGGTCGACAGGGCGCGCAGAGGAGCCGAGGCTTTGGATTCAACGTTGTTTTCGAAAACCAGACCGGAACTGAGGGTACGTTCCATGATGTGTCATCCTTCCGCTTGTGGCGGGATTAGGTAGTGATTTAACTGATGCCAATGATCCTCCCCTGTCGTCCATAACAGTAGATACAGTTCAACAGTATTGCGATGGGCCAGTTAACTGTTAAACGCTACTGTTGCACTCAGAATTGGCATAACTGTACTGGTCTGCACTATTTCTGTGCATTTATGTTCGATTTGAAAATATTGGCGGCATTGAAGCGGGGTTTTTAGCGGTACAGTAGTACAGTTTTGAATATTTATCGGTTAACTGTTTTAGCCAGGCAGACGTCATCGCGGAACGACCCCGCTCCCACAACTGAAATGTGGAAGCGGGG
The DNA here is from genome assembly GCF_014268985.1 of Pseudomonas sp. RW10S2. Lineage (NCBI taxonomy): Bacteria > Pseudomonadati > Pseudomonadota > Gammaproteobacteria > Pseudomonadales > Pseudomonadaceae > Pseudomonas > Pseudomonas sp. RW10S2. Next base: position 618 of record NZ_JABWRO010000169.1, read on the forward strand.
TCGTCCCGCGATGGGTTCAGAGGAGCAATGCAGTTAGCGGATCAGCCGGCCAGCATCCGCCCGCTTTCTTCCAGGTTCTCGTGCCAGCTCAACGCTTCGCGCAGGATATGCGGAGTGTGCCCGCCTCTCTGGCAGGCGCGGTCGAAGTAGTCGTTGAGGGCCGCGCGGTAGTCCGGGTGCACGCAGTTGTCGATGATCGCCCGGGCACGTTCGCGTGGTGCCAGGCCGCGCAGGTCGGCCAGGCCCTGCTCGGTGACCAGGATGTCCACGTCATGCTCGGTGTGATCGACGTGGCTGACCATCGGCACCACGCTGGAAATCGCGCCGCCCTTGGCCATCGACTTGGTGACGAATACCGCCAGATGAGCGTTGCGGGCGAAGTCGCCGGAACCGCCGATGCCGTTCATCATCCGGGTGCCGCACACGTGGGTGGAGTTGACGTTGCCATAAATGTCGAACTCCAGCGCGGTGTTGATCCCGATGATGCCCAGGCGGCGCACCACTTCGGGGTGGTTGGAGATCTCCTGCGGACGCAGAACAAGCTTGTCCTTGTAGCGCTCCAGGTTGCCGAACACCTCAGCGTTGCGGCGGGTCGAGAGGGTGATCGAGCTGCCTGAGGCAAAGCTCAGCTTGCCGGCATCCATGAGGTCGAAGGCCGAATCCTGCAGCACTTCGGAGTACATGGTCAGGTCTTCGAACGGCGAGTCGATCAAGCCGCTCAGCACGGCATTGGCGATGGTGCCGACACCGGCCTGGAGAGGGCCGAGCTTGTTGGTCATGCGCCCTTCATCCACTTCTTTCCTGAAGAAGTTGATGAGGTGGTCGGCGATAGCCTGGGTTTCGTGATCCGCTGGCAGTACAGTGGACGGCGAGTCGGGCTGGTCGCTGATGACGATGCCGACGATCTTGGCTGGATCAATAGGGATCGCGGTGCTGCCGATGCGGTCATCGACCTTCACCAGCGGGATCGGCGTGCGGGTCGGGCGATAGGTCGGGATATAGATGTCGTGCAGCCCTTCGAGGTTGGGGTTGTGCGACAGGTTGATCTCGACGATGACCTGCTTGGCGAAGATCGCGAAGCTGGCCGAGTTGCCCACCGAGGTGGTTGGCACGATGTGGCCCTGTTCTGTGATCGCGACCGCTTCGATGACTGCGATGTCCGGCAAGGTCAGCTGCTTGTTGCGCAATTGCTCGACGGTTTCCGACAGGTGCTGGTCGATGAACATCACCTGCCCGTCATTGATGGCCTTGCGCAGGGTATTGTCCACCTGGAAGGGCATGCGCCGGGCAAGTACACCGGCCTCGGTCAGTTGCTTGTCCAGGTCGTTGCCCAGGCTGGCGCCGGTCATCAGGCTGATCTTCAGTGGCGACTGCTTGGCACGTTCGGCCAGGGCGTGTGGCACTGCCTTGGCTTCGCCGGCGCGGGTGAAGCCGCTCATGCCGACGGTCATGCCGTCCTTGATCAGGCCAGCGGCATCGGCCGCACTCATTACCTTGCTGTGCAGGGAGGACAAGCGGATACGATCACGGTACATGGATTGTTATCTCGGGCTACTTGGGCTACTGCAGCGCAGTCTAGAGATTTCGCCCGATGCCGTCCCGCGACCATGGTCGTATGAGAAGCCTGGAAATAGAGCCGTTGATCTGGATCAGCAAAACGACAAGGCCCCAGGAAAAATCTTCCCGGGGCCTTCTATAAGAGCGGCTGTTCAGTTCGGAAAAGGACTACTCCACCGCCTTGACCATGTCCTCGATGACTTTCTTGGCGTCACCGAACACCATCATGGTCTTGTCCAGGTAGAACAGTTCATTGTCCAGGCCCGCATAACCGCTGGCCATGGAGCGCTTGTTGACGATGATGGTCTTGGCCTTGAAGGCTTCGAGGATCGGCATGCCGGCAATCGGCGACTTGGGATCGTTCTTCGCTGCCGGGTTGACCACATCGTTGGCGCCCAGCACCAGCACCACGTCGGCCTGACCGAACTCGGCGTTGATGTCCTCCATCTCGAACACCTGATCGTACGGAACCTCGGCCTCGGCCAGCAGTACGTTCATGTGCCCGGGCATGCGCCCCGCCACCGGGTGAATCGCATATTTCACGGTGACGCCGTTATGGGTCAGCTTCTCGGTCAGTTCTTTCAGGGCGTGCTGGGCGCGGGCCACTGCAAGGCCGTAGCCGGGAACGATGATCACGCTGTCGGCGTTGCTCAGCAGGAAGGTTGCATCGTCGGCCGAGCCGGATTTCACCGGGCGCTGCTCCTTCGTGCCAGCCGCCGCGCCGCTATCGGTGTCGCCACCGAAACCACCGAGGATGACATTGAAGAACGAGCGGTTCATCGCCTTGCACATGATGTACGAGAGGATTGCGCCGCTGGAACCGACCAGGGAGCCGGCGATGATCAGCATCGAGTTGTTCAGCGAGAAGCCGATGCCTGCCGCCGCCCAGCCCGAGTAGCTGTTGAGCATCGACACCACTACCGGCATGTCGGCGCCGCCGATCGGGATGATGATCAGCACACCCATGACGAAGGCGAGGACCAGCATCAGGGTGAAGGCGCTGTAGTGCCCGGTGAAGGTGAACAGCAAGCCCAGGGCGAGGGTGGTGATGCCAAGGATCAGGTTCAGCTTGTGCTGGCCTGCGAACTGTACGGGTGCGCCCTGGAACAGGCGAAACTTGTACTTGCCCGACAGCTTGCCGAAGGCGATCACGGAGCCGGAGAAGGTGATCGCGCCAATGGCTGCGCCGAGGAACAGCTCCAGGCGATTGCCGGTGGGGATCGGGTCGCTGATGCTGGCGACGATGCCCAGCGATTGCGGCTCGAGCACCGCGGCGATAGCGATGAACACCGCGGCCAGGCCGATCATGCTGTGCATGAAGGCGACCAGCTCTGGCATCTTGGTCATCTCGACGCGCTTGGCCATGATCGACCCGGCGCTGCCGCCGATCAGCAGGCCGACGAGCACATAACCGATACCCGCGGTGGCGCCGCCGCTACCGACCGAGAGTGCGGCGAGCTTATAGATGAGGCCGATGGTGGTGAGCATGGCGATGCCCATGCCGATCATGCCGAACAGGTTGCCGCGCCGTGACGTGGTCGGGTGCGACAGGCCTTTGAGGGCCTGGATGAAGCAGACCGAGGCGACCAGGTAGAGAAGGGTGACCAGATTCATGCTCATGCTTACTTCTGCCCCTCGTTCTTGGTTTTCTTCTTGAACATTTCCAGCATGCGGCGGGTGACCAGGAAGCCACCGAACACATTGACCGCGGCCAGGGCCACGGCGAGGGTGCCCATCAGCTTGCCGGCCGGGGTCACGGTCAGCGCTGCGGCGAGCATCGCGCCGACGATGACGATCGCGGAAATCGCGTTGGTCACCGCCATCAGCGGGGTGTGCAGCGCCGGGGTGACGTTCCAGACCACGTGATAGCCAACGTAGATGGCCAGCACGAAGATGATCAGGTTGTAGATTCCGTGGGAAATCAGCATGTCTTCCATTGTCGTGCTCCTCAGCCGTTCTTGCGCACGACCTGGCCGTCGCGGCACATCAGGCACGCGGCGACGATGTCGTCTTCCAGGTTGATCACCAGAGCGCCGTCCTTGTCGAACAGCAGCTTCATGAAGTCCAGCAGGTTGCGTGCGTACAGCGCCGAGGCGTCGGCAGCCAGCTGGGCAGGCAGGTTGGTCGGGCCGACGATGGTCACGCCGTGCGCCATCACGACCTGATCGGCGACCGTGAGCGGGCAGTTGCCACCCTGGGCTGCGGCGAGGTCGATGACCACCGAGCCCGGTTTCATCTGCGCCACGGTCTCGGCGCTGAGCAGCGTCGGGGCCTTGCGGCCGGGGATCAGTGCGGTGGTGATGACGATGTCGGCCTGCTTCGCGCGTTCGTGCACCGCCTGGGCCTGGCGTTGCATCCAGCTGGCCGGCATCGGGCGGGCGTAACCGCCTACGCCTTCGGCGCACTCGCGTTCTTCGTCGGTCTCATAGGGGACGTCGATGAACTTGGCGCCGAGCGATTCGATCTGTTCCTTCACCGCTGGCCGTACGTCGGACGCTTCGATCACTGCTCCGAGACGCTTGGCCGTGGCGATGGCCTGCAGGCCGGCCACACCGGCACCGAGAATCAGCACGCGCGCGGCTTTCACGGTGCCCGCAGCGGTCATCAGCATGGGCATGAAGCGTGGATAGTGGTGCGCCGCAAGCAGCACGGCCTTGTAGCCGGCGATGTTGGCCTGCGATGACAAAACGTCCAGGCTTTGCGCGCGCGAGGTGCGCGGAGCGGCTTCAAGGGCGAAGGCGGTGATGCCGTGTTCGGCCATCCTTGCGATGAGCTCGCTGTTGAAAGGGTTGAGCATGCCCACCAGGATACTGCCGGGATTGATCCGGGCCAGTTCCTGGTCGCTGGGCGCCACTACCTTGAGCACCAACTGCGCGCCCAAGGCATCGCCAGCGTCACCCAAGGAAGCGCCCGCGGCCTCATAGGCGCTGTCCGGGATGCTGGCTTTGAGCCCGGCGCCCCGTTCGACAGTGACCTGATGGCCCTGGCCGACCAGTTTCTTGATGGTTTCCGGGGTCGCGGCGACCCTCGCCTCACCCGTCTGCGTCTCTAGAGGAACACCAATGTGCACGACTTTGTCTCCTGCGGTGACCTTGTCATTGTTGATTCCAGCGCACTTCGGGTGGTGCGGCTGGAGCGGCCTTTGAGCATGCATACCGCCGGTTCCGGGGCGGGCGAGGCATTTTGCAGATGAACCGAAGGTGCTTCAACCAGTTCTGGAGCGAAACGAAGTTAAAACTACAAGTCACCCTGTGACCACTTGTCGCAACCATCCGCCTTCAGGCTGTCAAGGACGCGCTATTGGGAGCTTAGGAGAAAAAAACGAAATTTTTTGGCGGTTTTCGTTAGTAGTTTGCTAGATGTCGTAAAAACAGCGGCAAACCCCCGCGGTTATTAGGGTTGATTCGGTTTTTCCCGCTTATGGAACAGTTTATGGATTTGCGACAAATCCATATATCTGTAGGTGTTTAAAATAATTGACTACGAAGTCAGCTTTCAGTCTCATGCATCTGCTGCGTAGTCGCGGGCCTGGATCACCAGCCAGTCGCGGAAGGCGCGCAGCGAAGCTGACTCCACCTTGCGCTCGGGGATCATCAGATAGTAGGCCTTGTCGCTCGACAGGGCATGCTTGTTTGCGACCACCAGCCGGCCTTCCGCCAGCTCGCGCTGGATCAGGAACGGCGGGATCAACGCGATGCCCATTTCGTGCATGGCCGCCTGCCCCAGCATGGAAAACAGCTCGTAGCGCGGGCCGTTCATGTCGCGCTCCACACTCATGCCCAGGCTGTCGAACCACTGCCGCCAGGCATAGGGGCGGGTGGTCTGCTGCAGCAATGGCAGCTCGGCTATGGAGTCGGCGTCGAGCGTGTCTCTCCCGTTGAGCCATTGCGGGCTGCATACCGGCATCGGGTTTTCACCCATCAGGCGGTGTGACTGGGTGCCAGACCAGTCGGCGTCGCCGAAGTAGATGGCTGCGTCGAAGGCGGTGTCGGCGAACAGGAACGGCCGCGTGCGGTTGGTCAGGTTGACCGTTACCTCCGGATGGCGTTGCTGGAAGTCCTTCAGGCGGGGGAGCAGCCACTGGGTGCCGAAGGTCGGCACTACGGCCAGTTCGATGACGTTGGCGCCCTGCTGGCGCATCACCGACAGGGTATCCCGCTCCACCGCATCCAATTGCGCCGAGACCTGGCGGCTATACGACAGGCCGGCCTCGGTCAGCTTCACGCCCCGGCGCGAGCGTCGGAAAAGCTCCACATTGAGAAAGCCCTCGAGGCCACCGATTTGCCGACAGACGGCACCTTGGGTCAGCGCCAGTTCCTGAGCGGCCTTGGTAAAGCTCTCGTGGCGGGCCGCCGCCTCGAAGCAGACCAGTGCCGTGGTGCTGGGGATCTTGCGCCGCATGTACGTCATCCTCACTTATAAGGGACTCGAAATAGGTATTTCACTTATTACGGAGTGAGAAAATAGCACTAATGGGTGCGCAATCCTCGTTTGTCCGTTGACAGGTTCCGGCCTAGGATCAAGGCAACAAGAATTTCGTCGCACACCTTTCGAGGACTCTGCCCATGGCCGGTAAAGCAAGTTTCAACTGGATCGACCCGCTGTTGCTGGATCAGCAGCTCACTGAAGAAGAGCGCATGGTGCGTGACAGCGCTTATCAGTTCGCCCAGGACAAGCTGGCTCCGCGGGTGGTCGAGGCGTTCCGTCACGAACAGACCGATCCGGCAATCTTCCGCGAGATGGGCGAGGTCGGCCTGCTGGGCGCGACCATTCCGGCCGAGTATGGCGGTAGTGGTCTCAACTACGTGTGCTATGGGCTGATTGCCCGTGAGGTGGAGCGGATCGACTCGGGTTACCGCTCGATGATGAGTGTGCAGTCTTCGCTGGTCATGGTGCCGATCAACGAGTTCGGCAGTGAAGCGCAGAAGCAGAAGTACCTGCCCAAGCTTGCCAGCGGTGAATGGATCGGTTGCTTCGGTTTGACCGAGCCCAACCACGGCTCCGACCCTGGTGCAATGATCACCCGCGCGCGCAAGGTCGAGGGTGGCTACAGCCTGACGGGCAGCAAGATGTGGATCACCAACAGCCCGATCGCTGACGTGTTCGTGGTCTGGGCGAAGGACGATGCCGGCGATATTCGTGGCTTCATTCTGGAAAAGGGCTGGAAGGGCCTGAGCGCTCCGGCCATTCATGGCAAGGTTGGCCTGCGCGCGTCGATCACCGGTGAGATCGTCATGGACGGCGTGTTCGTGCCGGAAGAGAACATTTTCCCTGAGGTACGTGGTCTGAAAGGCCCGTTCACCTGTTTGAACTCGGCGCGCTATGGCATTTCCTGGGGCGCGCTGGGGGCGGCGGAGGCTTGCTGGCACACTGCGCGCCAGTACACCCTGGACCGCAAGCAGTTCGGCCGCCCTCTGGCCGCCAACCAGCTGATCCAGAAGAAACTCGCCGACATGCAGACCGAGATCACTTTGGGGCTGCAGGGCTGCCTGCGGCTGGGGCGAATGAAGGACGAGGGCTCGGCGGCGGTGGAGATCACCTCGATCATGAAGCGCAACTCCTGCGGCAAGGCCCTGGACATCGCCCGTCTGGCGCGCGACATGCTCGGCGGCAACGGAATCTCTGACGAGTTCGGGGTGGCGCGTCACTTGGTCAACCTTGAGGTGGTCAACACCTATGAAGGTACGCATGACATCCATGCGTTGATTCTCGGCCGCGCGCAGACCGGCATTCAGGCGTTCTATTAATAGAGGGGCGCGGCCATGGGAGCGCTGTCACATCTGCGGGTGCTGGACCTGTCGCGTGTATTGGCCGGACCGTGGTCCGGCCAGATTCTCGCCGACCTCGGGGCTGACGTGATCAAGGTCGAGCGACCGGGTACGGGTGATGACACCCGGGCGTGGGGGCCGCCCTTCCTGCGGGACGCCCACGGCGAGAACACCAGCGAGGCGGCCTACTATCTGTCGGCCAATCGCAACAAGCGCTCGGTGACGATCGACTTCACCCAACCTGAAGGTCAGCGCCTGGTGCGCGAACTGGCGGCAAAGTCGGATATCGTCATCGAGAACTTCAAGGCGGGCGGGCTGGCGAGCTATGGGCTGGATTACGAATGCCTGAGGGCGGTCAATCCCAAGCTTATCTATTGCTCGATCACCGGCTTCGGCCAGACGGGCCCCTATGCCAAGCGCGCGGGCTACGATTTCATGATCCAAGGGCTGGGTGGGCTGATGAGCCTGACCGGGCGGCCTGAGGGTGAGCAGGGGGCTGGGCCCATGAAGGTGGGGGTGGCGCTGACTGACATTCTCACCGGGCTGTATTCCACGGTGGCGATCCTTGCGGCACTGGCGCATCGCGATCAGTCGGGAGAGGGCCAGCATATCGATATGGCCTTGCTGGATGTGCAGGTGGCGTGCCTTGCCAACCAGGCAATGAACTACCTGACCACGGGTACATCGCCCAAGCGTCTGGGCAATGCGCATCCCAACATCGTGCCTTATCAGGATTTTCCGACGGCTGATGGTGACTTCATCCTTACCGTGGGTAACGACGGGCAGTTCCGCAAGTTCGCAGAAGTGGCCGGTCAGCCGCAGTGGGCGGATGATCCGCGCTTTGCCACCAACAAGCAGCGGGTTGCGCATCGGGCGGAGCTTATTCCTCTAATCCGCCAGGCGACGGTGTTCAAGACCACGGCCCAATGGGTGGCGGAGCTGGAAAGGGCTGGGGTGCCGTGCGGCCCGATCAACGACCTGGCGCAGATGTTTCAGGATCCGCAGGTGGTGGCACGCGGGCTGAAGGTGGATGTTCCTCATCCGCTGGCGGGCAGCGTGCCTCAGGTGGCGAGCCCGATCAGGTTGTCGGAGACGCCCGTGGAGTATCGTCGGGCCCCACCTTTGTTAGGGGAGCACACCGAGGCAGTACTGCTGGATGTCTTGGGCCTGGATGCAGGGGCTGTTCAGTTGCTGCGCTCTGCTGGCGTGTTGTGACAGCGTATTGGCTATGTATAGAAGC
>NZ_JABWRO010000017.1:0-58528 GCF_014268985.1 Pseudomonas sp. RW10S2
ACCGTGTCCGGGATGAGTTGACCACTACACATCGCAGGTTACCTAGCCAGCGCACTAGCACCGACTTCGATGCCATGCATTTTCGATAGTGACAGTGTTTCCCGGCGGCGCGTCTCACTGTCCGGACTCCAAGTTGGCCGCGCAGCCTTTATGAACCACGCGGTGAGGAAGGTTAAGGTTTTATCATGCGGTTTCATCACCTTCACTGAGTGGCAACTTCCGACCCGAATCGGCCGGTGGGCACAACCTCACTCTGTGGGAGCGGATTTACCGCGAACACCGGCATAGCCGGCGCCATCCACCGCGGCGCTTGATTCGCGGCGGTTCGACGCCTGGATAACCCCGCTCCCACAGAGTGCGTGTCGGCCTTGCTACATGCGTTATTCTCCAACAGCCGCAATGGGTCGATAGCGTTCAGTGCTGACCGCTCGTTCTCGACCCACTGGTGATGAGGACCAAAAACGTTCAATTGTTCATACGAGAGATCTACTGACCTGATCGGTGGTCTTTCTTGGGCGCTCAGGCAGCACCGCGGCTTGCAGTTGCTGTCCGGCGGGGTGGTCGAACGAAAGGTCACCGCTCACCATAAGATCCTCGACGATGCGCCCTGCGTCCAGCACGACCACCCGCTGGCAGAAGTAACGCACCAGGCTCAGGTCATGGGTGATCAGCACGAACGCAGTGCCGTTGTCGCGGCGCAGTGCATCAAGGCGTTGCAGCAGTTGCAGTTGCAGGACCCGGTCCAGGTTCGACAGCGCCTCGTCGAGCACCACCAGTTTTGGCGAGATCGCCAGTGCGCGGGCAATGTTGGCCCGCTGTAGCTGGCCACCGCTGAGCTGCTGCGGCAGGCGTTCTGCATGCTCGGCGCCCAGGCCCATCTGCTCCAGCAACTCAGCGGTCCGCGCGTGGCGGGCAGCCTCATTCAAATCGCTCAAGTGACGCAGCGGCTCGGCGATGCTCCAGCCGACGCTGCGCTGCGGGTTGAAGGCGCCCGGCGCGTCCTGGAACACCAACTGCACGGTGCGCTGGAAGGCCCGTGCCTGTTCGCCGCGCAGTTGGCTGACGGGCTGTCCGGCGAAGGTCACCTGGCCCTGGCTTGGGGTTTCCAGCCCGAGCAGCAAGCGGGCGAGGGTGCTTTTGCCACTGCCGCTGCTGCCCAGCAAGCCGAGCGATTCGCCCGCCTGCAACTGCAGGTCGATGCCGTCGAGTACCTGGAGCCAGCCGCGTCTGTGCAGCAGCCCGCCGGTACGGTAGCGATGGCTCAGGTTGTGGGCGTGCAGCAGGCTCATAGGTGGCTCCTACAGAGGGTCTGGTGGGCGTCGAGCAGGGTTCGAGCGGTGGCGCTGGCCGGGTGCTCGAATAGCGCGTGCACGGGCTGGCGTTCAACGATGCGGCCAGCGTCCATCACGGCTACCTGATCGGCGCAGCGGGCGACCACGCCCATGTCGTGGGTGACCAGCAGCACGCCCAGGCCATGCCGCTCGACCAGCTCCATCAGCACATCGAGAAAACGTGCCTGGCTCACGGCGTCAAGGTCGCTGGTGGGCTCGTCGGCCAGCAGGAACGGAGTTTCGGCCATCAGCGCCAGGGCGATCATCATGCGTTGCAGCATGCCGCCGCTGAGCTGGAAGGCGAACGATTGCATGATCCGCGCATGATCTGCCAGGCCCACGCCGCTCAGGCACTCTGCCATGCGCTCGCGGGCTGCGCCGCCGGTGGTGCCGCGCAGGCGTAGCGTCTCAAGCCCATGGCTGGCCATGTCGCGTACCGGGTTGAAGGCGCTGCGCGGGTTTTGCAGCACCAGGCTGGCCAGGCGGCCGCGTGCCTGGGCGGCGCTCACTGGCTGGCCGTCGAGCAGCAACTGGCCCTGCGCGCGCGCAACGCCGGCCGGCAACAGGTCGAGCATGCCCAGGCAGCTCAGCGACTTGCCCGAACCACTGGCCCCGACCAAGGCGCAGACTTCGCCGCGGCGCAGTTGCAGGTCGACGCCCTGCACCAGCAGGCCGGCTTGGGCCTCGATGCGCAGGTCACGCACTTCAAGGGTCGAGGGGGTCATCTAGTGGTGCTCCCGGGTCGGGTCGAGGCGGTCGCGCAGGGCATCGCCCAGCAGGTTGAAGGCCATCACCGAGAAGAAGATCATCAGCCCTGGCAACAGCAGCAGCTGTGGGTGGGTCCAGATGAACTCCTTGGCGTCATTGATCATCACGCCCCATTCGGCGGTCGGTGGCGTCACCCCCAGGCCCAGGAAGGACAGGCCCGAGACGTGCAGCATCATGTGCCCGATGTCCATGGTCGCCAGCACCAGCAGCGGGCCAGCGATATTGGGCAGCACATGCTGGCGCAGGCGGGTCCAGCGCGAGGCGCCGGCCAGCCGTGCTGCGAGTACGTATTCGCGCCCGCGCTGGGCGATCACCAGGCCGCGCACCATGCGTGCGTACCAGGCCCAATGCGACAGGGCGATGGCGACGATCACGTTGGTCAGGCCAGTGCCGAGCAAGGTGACGAAGAAGAACGCCAGCACCAGGGTCGGGAAGGTCATGAACATGTCGCACAGGCGCATCAGCAGCAGGTCGGTGCGCCCGCCGACGAAACCGGCCACGCCGCCCACGGCCAGGCCGAGGGCCACGACCAGCGCCAGGGTCAGCATCACGCTGCCCAGCGACAGGTGGGTGCCGACGATCAGGCGTGAGAGCAGGTCGCGGCCCAGGTGGTCGGTGCCTAGCCAATGGCTGGCGTCCGGTGGCATCAGGCGCTGACTGAGGTCGACCAGGTCGGGATCGTGTGGCGCCAGCCACTGGCCGAACAGGGCCAGCAGCACCAGCAGGCCGACCAGCACCGAACCCAGAACCAGGCCAGCATGACCGGCCAATGTCGGTCGACGAATTAGCGGGAGCGTGCTCATGCGCTTGCGCCCTCCAACCGGCTGCGCGGGTCGAGCCAGGCGTAGCACACGTCCACCACGAGGTTGCAGACCATCAGCAAGCCGGTCAGCAGCAGGGTGAAGCACTGCATCACCGGGAAATCGCGGTTTAGCACCGCCGAGACGGCGAAGCGGCCCACGCCGGGCCAGGCGAAGATGGTCTCGATCACCAGCGCGCCCCCAATCAGCTCGCCGACGTGCATGCCGGTGGCGGTGACGAAGGGCAGCCAGGCGTTGCGCAGCACATGGTCGCGCCACACCTGACGCTCGGGCAGGCCGCGGGCGCGGGCATAGGTGACATGCCGCTGGCCGCTGGCTTCGAGCAGGCTGGCGCGCAGCAGGCGGGCGTTGATCGACATCGACATCAGCGCAATGGCCAGCACCGGCATGATCAAGTGCCCGGCCGTGCCGCGCCCAAGTGGCGGTAGCCAACCCAGCCACAGCGAGAACAGCGCGATCAGCAAGAATGCCAGCCAGAAGTTGGGCATCGACACGCCCAGGAAGGTCACCGCGCGCACCGCATGGTCGGGCCAGCGGCCCTGCCAGCGCGCCGCCATCAGCCCCAGTGGTATCGACAGCAGCAGTGTGCAAGCCAGGGCCAGGCCGCCCAGTTGCAAGGTGGCAGGCAGGTAGTAAAGCAGGTCATCGAGCACCGGCCGACCGGTGAGGTAGGAGATCCCGAAGTCCAGGTGCAGGGCGTTCCACAGCCAGCTCAGGTATTGCGCGTATAAGGGCCGGTCCAGCCCCAGGGTGTGGCGCACTTCGGCGATGGCCGCATCGGTCGGCGGGATGTGCGACAGGCGCAGGTAATCCAGCGCCGGGTCCGTGCTGCCCAGGTGCAGCAACACGAACACCAGCAGCGACACGCCGAACATCACTGGCACCAGCAACACCAGGCGCATCATTATGTAGCGCAGCATGTCAGGGCTCCTGCTTCGGTGTCATGGCCTCGAACGGCACATCGAACAAGGTGCTGCCGAACTGCACATGCGCCACCGAGTCACGTCGCACGCTGATGGCGGTGAGGTGCGAAATCGGCAGGTACACCGCCTGTTCGTGCAGGGTGGTGAGGATGAAGCGGTACTGCTCGGCGCGCTGTTGCTCGTCGGTGCTGGCCAGTACCTGACCGATGCGCTGATCGAGCTCGTCCTTGATCGCCAGGCCGCGCTGGGCCATGTAGTCGGCATGCCCGGCATAGCGCATCGAGCTGACGAACGAATGCGGATCGTAAGGAGCGCCCCAGGTATCGGCGAAGATCATGCCGAAATCACCATCGCGCTGGCGGCGAACCAAGCCACCTTCTTCCACGGCGCGCAGTTCGATGTGGATACCGACCTTGGCCAGCTCGCCTTGCAGCACTTCGGCCAGGCTTTTCTGCAGGGCGCTGGTGCCGAGAAACACCAGTTCGATTGTAAGTGGCTCGCCGCCCTTGCTGCGCACGGACGCGCCGGGGGCGAGTGTCCAGCCTGCGGCCTCCAATTCCTGCATCGCCTGAGCGGGGTCGTACGGGTAGGGTTTCAGGCCGATGTCTGCGTACGGCATGTTGCTGGCGAACAGTGTGTCGGCCTTGGGCTCCAGGCCGTAAAGGATCTTGTCGATGATTGCCTGCTTGTCCACCGCCTCGTTGATCGCCTGGCGCACCGCCAGGTCGCGGGTGGCACCACGGCCAGTGTTCATGGCCAGCGTGCGCGTAGCCAGTGGCGCCGACAGCGCCGTGGCATAGCCCTGGTCGCGCAGGCGCACGAAGGTGCCTGCGGTGATCTCGCCTGCGGCGCCCTGGATCAAATCCACTTCACCAGCCTGTAGCGCCAGCGCACGGCTGTTGGGGTCGGGGATGACCTTGACCATGACTTCGCCGTAGGCCGGCTTCGGCCCCCAGTACAGCGGATTGCGCACGAAGCGGTCGAACTCGCCCAGACGAGACTCGGCACGTACCCAGGGCCCGGTACCGACGGGCTGCCCAGGCTTGGCAGCAGGCGCGCCGAAGCGCAGCGGGCGAACCTGGGCCAGCTCCATCAGGGTGGGGTAGTAAGGGTGCTTGAGCACCAGGCGCAAGGTCAGCCGATCAGGGGCCTCTACGTGGTCGAGGGTGCTGACCAATTCCATCCAGCGGTGGCGTTGGCGGTTGGCCAGGGCCGCATCCAGGTTGGCCTTGGCGGCCGCAGCATTGAACACACTGCCATCGCTGAAGCGCACCCCGTCGCGCAGGGTGAAGGTGTAGGTCTTGCCGTCTTCGGAGATCTTCCAACCGGTGGCCAGCCACGGCTCGACAGTGCCGGCGTGGGTGTAGCGCACCAGTGGTTCATACACCATTGCCTGGGCGTACATCTGATTCGGCGAGTAGCCGCGCGGGTCGAGCGGGCCCGCGTTGACGGGCCAGGAGTACACCAGTGTCGGGCTTGGCGCCTGGGTGTCGGCGGCTTGAGCGAAGGTGCTCGCCGCGAGCCAAAGGATGCCCCACAGGGCGGGCTTTCGTTTGCCAGGCTGCTGCTTCACACTGCGTCCCCCACTTCAACGGAGGCCGTAGGCTAAAGAAGGGTGGGTATGATGTCTATGTAAAATCATCTTACTGGAAGTTACAAAATGCAACGGATCACCATCACGCTGGACGAAGAGCTGCTCGATCTCATCGACCGACGGGTGGACGCGCAGGGCTACCAAGGGCGCTCGGAGGCCATTCGCGATCTGCTGCGCAGTGGCCTGCGCGAGGCCGAGGCGTTGCCCGACGAGGCACCGTGCGTGGCGGTGGTCAGCTATCTGTACGACCACGCCAGCCGCGAATTGCCTAAGCGCCTCAACCAGACCCTGCATGCCCACCATGAACTGACGCGCTCGACATTGCACGTGCACCTGGATGCCGGCCATTGCCTGGAAGTTTCCGTGCTGCAAGGGCCGAGCGGGGCACTCGAGCGCCTGTCCCGACAATTGACGGTGGAGCGTGGAGTCGAGCATGGGCATGTGCATGTCCTTCCGGCGCCACGGCGTGGGGAAGGTGAGTGAGCCCGTCCCTTGGGTTGCCGCCTGCGCTTGACGTAGCGGCCCTTTGATGTTCCCCTGCGCGCCTGTTTCAGGTGCCCCTTGCCGTCGAGCCAGGGGTGAAACGGGAAGCCGGTTCGTCATCGCGTGATGATCAGTCCGGCGCTGCCCCCGCAACGGTATGCGAGCGAAGCATTCGAAAGACCACTGTGCCCTGGCATGGGAAGGTGAATGCTTCATGACCCTCGCGAGCCCGGAGACCGGCCTGAAGCATGTATAGGCAACCCGCGGTGGGCGGGCGCAGGCCGGTTTGCGTAGGCGCACGCCTGCGTTTCCCTGTGCGTTTATCCCTCCGGGCTTCTTCCATTCCTGCTTCAAGTGGAACGACATGTCCCGACTTTCGCTGTTCAGTCCTTTGCCCGCTTCTGTGCTGCGTGCCAGCCTGGCGCCCTGCCTGTTGCTGTGCGTTTCGGCCCAGGCCGCCGAAACCGATCAAGCCCTGGCCTTGCCGGCCACCGATGTGACCGGTGTCGCAGTGGTGAACCCTCAGCCAGACCTGCATACGCCGACCACCAGCGGCTCGCGCCTGAATCTCACTGCTTTGGAGACGCCTGCCAGTGTCACCAGCATCAGCTCGGCGCAAATCCTCGAGCGCAACAATGCCAGCGTCCAGGACGCGGTGACCCGCTCCCCCGGGATCACCTTCATCGGCACACCCGGCAACGGCGGCACGGCCCTGTCGGCGCGGGGCTTTACCGGGCACAGTTCGACCATGCAGTTGTATGACGGCACCCGCCTGTATGTCGGTGCGGGCACGGTCACCTTCCCGGTAGACACCTGGTCGGTCGAGCGTATCGACATCCTGCGTGGCCCGGCGTCGGTGCTGTACGGCGAAGGCGCCACCGGCGCGGTGGTAAACGTGGTGCCGAAAAAGCCGTTCGAGGGTGAGATCCGTAACCATCTGCGCCTGGGCTACGGCTCCGATGATCGTCGCCAGATGGCCCTGGACAGCGGTGGTTCGCTGAGCGATACCCTCAGCTACCGGCTGAATCTGAACAAACTGGCCAGCAACGGCTGGGTCGACCGTGGCGATTCGCAGAGCCTCGCCCTCAGTGGCTCGCTGCGTTGGCAGCCGAATGACGACCTGAGCGTCACCCTCAGCCATGACTACGCCGACCAGGACCCGCAGCAGTATTTCGGCACGCCGCTGGTGAACGGGCATTTCCGTGAGTCGCTGCGCGACCACAACTACAACGTCGACAATGCCGAAGTGCACTACAACGACCAGTCCACGCGGTTGGTCACCGATTGGCAGATCAACGACAACCTCAGCGCCAGCAACCAGCTGTACTTCCTCAAGGTCCAGCGCCGCTGGCGCAATGCCGAAAGCTACACCTGGCAACCGGGTGACCAGATCCTGCGCAGCAACTTCATCAGCATCAAGCAGACCGAGGAGCAGATCGGCGACCGCCAGACCTTCACCCTGCAGCACTCGCTGTTTGGCCTGGACAGCCAGACGGTGGTCGGCGCCGATTACAACTCCATCCGTTTCGTGCGCAAGCACGACTTCGGCAACACCCTGAGCGACACCGTGCCGCTGTCCGGTTCCGGGGGTGGCGAGTACATCAGCAACGACCCGTTCCGCAGCCGCGAAGCCAACCAGGCCCGGCAGTTCTCGCTGTTTGCCGAGAACCGCACGCAGTTGACCGAACGCCTTTCGCTGATCACCGGCGTGCGCCGTGATCAGGTGCACCTGAACCGCGAGGATTTGCTCGCCGACACCCGCAGCGACCGCAGCCTGTCGGGGGACAACTGGCGGGCGGGGCTTGTGTTCGCCCTGACCGAGGACCTGTCGGTCTACGGCCAGTACGCCACTAGCACCGAGGGCGTGAGCAACCTGCTGACCCTCAACGCCGCCCAGCAGCAATGGGACCTGAGCACGGCTAAGCAGACCGAGGTCGGCATCAAGCAGATGCTGCCCGAAGGGCGAGGGGAGTGGACGCTGGCGGCGTACCACATCGTCAAGAAGAAGTTGCTGAGCACCGACCCACTGAACCCTACTTTGCAACAGCAGGTAGGCCAGCAGTCATCGGATGGCCTCGAGGCGACCCTGGAACTGCGCCTGCCGTACGACCTGCAACTGTCGGCGAACGCGGCCTGGGTACGGGCCAGGTACGACGAGTTCGCCAGTGCTGGCAACGACTATTCGGGCAACCGGCCGATCAACGTGCCACGGCGCACGGCCAACCTGTGGCTCAGCAAGGACTTCGGCGAGCGCTTCAGCGCAGGCGCCGGGGCCCGTTACGTCGACAGCCGCTATGCGGACAACGCCAACACCGTCAAGGTGCCAGGCTACACCGTGGTCGATGCCAACTTCGACTGGCACGTGCAAGCGGACCTGACCTTGGGCCTGCAGTTGAACAACCTGTTCGACCGCCAGTACGCCACCAGCACCGACAACAATGGCCGGCAGTGGTACCTGGGCGAGCCACGTTCGTTCTTCGTCACGGCGGACTACAGCTTCTGAGACTGTTGCACCGGCCAGCCGGCCGGTGCCTTGCTGAGGTGGCACGGCATGACAACGCTGAATATCGAAGCCCTGGACTGGACGTTGAAGGCGCCGGGGCGCCAGCCAAGCTCTAGATTGAAGAGGGATGTGGTGTTGAGCAAAAATCTCATTTATAACTCGACTAAATGAATATTTAGTATAGTTATTCTTTTTAGTCATATTATAAGGGCAGGGTACCAGGCTCATTTCTTCATTACCATGCGATTCGGAGGCTGTTGCTACTAGCAACACCTCCGCGCGCGGCTCACTTAAAAGGCGCTATCAGATGGATTACGAACCACTGCCCAGTACCTGGGTTATCGAGGAAGCACGGGCGTTTCTGCGAGCTGCGCAAATCCTTGAGGTTACGGCGCAAAGTGACCGTGACCCGAGTCTTTACTGGCCCGCCATCATGAATTCGGCGCTGGCTTGTGAGCTTTTTTTCAAGTCGCTTCTGGTTGAGGCTGATCCTCGTTACCCCAGATCTGAATATGATCCTGAAGGGCATCTGCGACTGCGCCTGAGGCCACCTGGTAATGGGCACGGCCTGTTTGATCTGTACAACGCGATTCCTGCCGAGCTGGCCAGCCAGCTTCGTGCCATTTCGCAGAGCCTGGCACCTGGCTTCGAGTTGGAAAAATGGATAAGTACTGCCTCGAATCTGTTCGTCGGCACGCGGTATCCGTACGAAGCCGGTTCAGTTCAAGCCGTAGACCTGGACGTGTTGAAGCTCGCGCCGCATCTGGATCAGGTGCTGGACCAAATGACACAACGCCGATCTAAGAGCCAACAGCGACCGTAATTTTCGCGCCCGCGTAAATCGCAGTGCGATCTGAGATCTGGAGTTCCACCGTGGAGTTTTCACCGTGAAAACCTTGGCGCCGAGCAGTGTGCAGTGACTGGTTTTAGATCTGCTTGGTGTTGCTAGTAGCAACACCTGGTGCCGGCCGAGCGGGTCGTTTTTTCGCGTCCGCGAAAATCGCAGTGCGATCTGGCTTCCGATCTGGCCAACCCACGCCCCGGCAGCTCCATACGAAGGTGCGCATAATGTATATTATGTTAAATCATGTGCTATGTAATAAATGTTCATGAGCCTTGTATGGCCTTGGCGTTCATGGTGAACCATAGAGTTAGGTGGCTGCCGATGAATCTGATTCAGTGCCGTCTTTCTTCAGGTCAGCGTGTACCGCTGCTCTTGCAGGCTGATAACGCCGCGCCTAAGGTTCTAAGCACGCCTATGTCACCACCAATGACCGCGAACATGACCCCGCCAACCCGCGTACTGAAGAGCCTGCGCTGAAAACCCACGGACGAACCGTAGGTGTTTCTGCGCAGCTGCATGAGGTCTACGAGCACTACATCCAGAGCGAACGTTCGCCGACCGTTTCTTGGCTTACCTGGTCGAGCAGCATGGAGCGCGCCACGGGCGAACTCCGGCGAGTCTGCGGTTGGACTGAGACCTCGGCGAGGCCACGTCGTTATCTGGCCGAGTCTACGAACCGCCATAACGCACAGCGTGCCTCGGCAGCTTGGGGCCGACTTGACAGTCAAGAAGGTTCGTCGTGACTCAATCAGCCGATCACGAACAGGCATCACCCTCCTCCTCCCCTCCAGCCTACGTGTTCAAAGGACCGGCTCATGTTGCGATTCGAACCCGCACCAACGACCAACCAAGGTACGCAGATTCTTCTCGCGACGCATCTCAGCCATACGGACTTGGCCGTAGAGCTCCAGATAGCGGTTAAGGAAACTCTGAACAAGTTGCCCATCAGCCGGAAATGGGCGGCTTGGGGACGCCGAAAAGACCGATTTTCAGCCGCAGATTATTGGAAAACCAAGACAACGCACCAGCCCTACCGATGACGTGCATTGTCGAACCAAGCATCTTGAAACGCACGCATTCACCCTGCAAACAATCTTCGCTCCCGAGCCCAGACGATCGCCTCACTACGGCTGTGTACGTCGAGTTTGGAATACACTGTGGCTACATGGTTGCGCACGGTGTTGAGTGCCAGGTTCAACCGCGCTGCGATTTCCTTGTCGGCAAGACCTTCGCAAATGAGTGCCAACACATCACGCTCTCTTCGCGTAAGGTTGGTAAACGACGCATCAGGCAAACGGCCTGTGTTAATGCGCTTGGCATTGGCCAACTTTTCTATCAGGGTTTGGCTAAACCACGATGCATCCTGCATGACTGTCTCGATCGCCTCGACCAGCTCGAGTTCCGAACGTTTGCGCTCGGTGATATCCATCATGACTAGCAGGTAGCATGGAGTGTCCTGCAGACTTACGGTGTCAGCTTGCAGGACGCAGTGGAGTCGGTCGTCATTTTTTTTACGCAGTTTCAGGTCCAGCCCCTCAATGCGCCCTGTTTTTTCCAACACGTCGAACACCTGAGCCGTAATGCGGCTATCGTCCATGAAATCGATTTCAGCCACCGTTTTGCCTAGCAGTTCCTGTGCGGTGTACCCCAGAGTGTCGAGAAAGGCTTCGTTGGCATCGATCAGTTGCTGCCTGTCAGCGCTGCACAACAAGGTAGGCACGGGGCTCAGGCGAAACGCCTTGGCGAAGCGCTCCTCGCTCTGACGCAGTGCATTTTCCGCCTTGCGCCTGGGCTCAAGGTCGGTGAATGAGAACAACATGCAATCTTCCTCATGCATGTCCAGTGGTTGTCCCGCCACGATGACCAGCTTCGTGCCTCCATCCGGCAAGCGCAATTCAGCCTGCATCTGCGGGATAGTTGCCCCCTCTATGAGGCGCTCGATCGCCAATTCCTTGCGCTCGGCGTTTTCCAGCACATCTACCTCATAGACAGACCTGCCGATGACGTTATCCCGCACATGGCCGGTCATTTCCAGAAAGCCTTGATTGACTTTGATAAAACGTAGATCGCTGAGCCGGCAGATAACCGCAGGCGCCGGGTTGGCATTGAAGGTTTTTTCGAAGCGCTGCTCGGCGCTGGCCCATTCAGTGGCATCGGCGATGATCAGCACCAGCGATTCAGCGTCGCCCTTGCTGTCCGCCAGCACCATGCTGCGCACCCTGTGTACCCGGCTGCGCGCCTCCTCCTCGCCAACGGCCGTAACCTCTACCATCACATCGCTGAAGACCTCTCCAGCGGCCACCCGGGCAATAGGGTACTGCTCGGGTTCAAGCGGGTGATTGTTGCGGTAACGCAACGTGAATCGCTCGCGGTAACCCTCAGCGTTGCTGCCCAGCTGTTCCAGGCTGTCGACGTCATGCATGCGCAGGGCCGCTTCGTTTGCCCAGATTATCGATTGGTCGACTTCCAGCAGGATCACACCATCGGACAAGCCGGCGATGATTTGCTGAAGCTGGCGGCGGTTGGTCTCGCGTGCGAGCACGGCGTCACTCATGGCAGTTCTCCATTGCGCATGTCGGTGTTACCTGGAGCTTAATCGCTGCAACCAGGCCAAGGGTGGTGCCAATGCACTAGTCGATCAGGTGCAGATGCGCCATTACAGCCTTGCATGAGACCTGCAAACTGGCCCTGACGTTGCACCAGAGGTATCAGTTGCTGGTGCTGCCAGTCCAAACTCTCGAGGATGCATAGATGACGGAATCGTATGTGACCACCCCAGCCAACGCTGTCAGCACGCTGAGGGTATCCTGGAGCGCCGTGTTCGCAGGCGGCGCCATCGCCTTGGCCAGCTACCTGATACTCAGTGTGCTGGGAACGGCCATCGGCGCCGGGGCCGTTGACCCTATGGCTGAAGGCAATCCCTTACGCGGCTTCGGTACGGGCGCGGGGGTTTGGTTGTTCATCAGCACGGTGATCTCCGTGGCAGCCGGCGCCTGGGTGGCCGGCCGTACCGCCCCTACCCGAGGAGGCCTGCATGGCCTGTTGAGTTGGACGCTGACCACGCTGATGGCTACCTGGCTGCTGGCTTCTTTGGCGGGTAGCGTGGTCGGCACCGCAGGCAACATTGCCGGCAAAGGCCTGTCGCTTGCAGCCGATGGCGTCGCTGCTGCTGCGCCTGGTGTTGGCCAAGGCATCAAGGAGCAACTGAACAGACAGGGTATCTCGCTTGACTGGGACAGCCTGGAAGCTGAGCTGAACAAAACGCTTGAGCAGTCCGGCAAGGCTGAACTTAACCCCTCGACCTTGGAGCAAAAGACCGATCAGCTTCAAGCCCAAGGTGAGTCTGCGGGTCAAGTCGCAGCCGAAAACCCGACCCTGACGATCGACCAGCTCAAGCAGTGGTTCGAGCGAGTACGCAAAGCCAGTGAGCCTGCTCTGAGTGCGGCAGACAAGGAAGCCTTGGTCAATATCGTCGCTGCGCGCACCGGAAAGAGTCAGCAAGAGGCCGAGCAAGTGGTTGATAACTACGCCCGCGCTTATCAACAGGCGGCTGAACAGGTGAAGGCTCTGAAAGAACAGGCAGAGCAGCAGGCACGCGAAGCTGCTCAAGTCGCTGCTAGCAACGTATCGAAAGCCGCCTGGGGCACCCTGGTAACGCTTCTGATCGGTGCTGCCTTGAGCTTTGCAGTCGGCCGCTTCGCGTTGTTGTCACGCAAGACACGTGTCATCGCTGAATGACATGCAACTCAACCGATGCACGCACGGTTCTTCCAACCCACGTTTCACTGATGATTGTCGCAGGAGAAAAATGATGAGCAGCGCTTCGGACAAAGTTAAAGGCATGGCTAACGAGGCTGTCGGCAAGGTCAAACAAGCCGTAGGCAAGGCCACCGGGAACACGGACCTCGAGTTAAAAGGCAAACTGCAGGAGAAAAAAGGGGAAGCACAGCAAGTAGTCGGTGATGTCAAGGATGCGCTCACCAAGGATTAACCTCGTCAACTGTTGTGAATGAGCGGTCGTCAGCGGACGACCGCTCATTCATTGCGTGCTTTGCTGGCTTGCGCAAGCATGAATGCCAATCAGCGCGTAGCCAGCGTTACCGACCAGCTCATGCCAGTCCTTCAACGTTCTGACCAATCCAGGACAGGCTGTGGGCACGATGCCCAATCAACACAGCTCTAATGCATCCAATTGAGTGCTCGCTGACGCACCATCCTACTTTTCAGATACCGCAAAACCTGTAGAATTCGTCGCCGATCAGCCCTCTCCACCACCCGAGCTTTGCCCATGATGCTGGCCCGCCATCAAAAAGCGCACGTTGCCTGGCTGCTGTACTTCAGCATCCTGTTCGGTTCGTTGCTGTGCGCCATGGGCCATGGGCAGATGGCCGGCTTGCGCCTGGCTGGCCTGGATGACGCTGCCTGGTGCTCGGCCGACAGCAGCGGCGTGTTCAAGGGCGACCAAGACACCACCGACCCGGTGCTTTCCGCCGGCGGCGACTGCGTGATCGCCAGCCTGTTCAGCGCCACCCTGCTGGCGGTGTTCTTCGGCCTGCTGGCCCTGCTTGCCCGCGAGTCGAGTAAACCCTTACCCAAACAACCCACGCCACGCCTGCCCAAGCAGCGCTGGCCACTGGTCAATCCCCGCGCGTCCCCCGCTTTGCTTCTCGCGTTCTGACATCGCCACGCCCGAGTGCCGCCTGATCGGCAGCAAGCGTGCGCTCACCGATTTCAGCCAGGAAGCCTTGCATGTTCCGCATGACCACTTTGGCGCTGCTCATTGGCAGCGCAACCTGCGCCTGGGCGCAGGATGACACCCTGACCCTGCCCGCCAGCAACGTCACGGCCACCGCCGACCAACCCAAGGAGGCCACCGGCCTCGACCTTGACCGCCCCATCGAAAGCGGCTCGCGGCTCAACCTCAGCGCCCGCGAGAACCCCGCCTCGGTCAGCGTCGCCGACCGCAAGACCATGGAGCGCATCGGCGCGCGCAATTTCCAGGACGCCGCCAACGCCCTGCCCGGGGTCAACGCCTCGGCACCGCCCGGCTGGGGCGGCTACGTGTCGTACCGCGGCTTCAATGGCGCCCAGGTCAGTCAGTTGTTCAACGGCATCAACCTGCAATACGGCGCCACGGCGCGCCCGGTTTGTGCGTGGATCTACGACCGCGTCGAACTGCTCGGCGGCCCCTCGTCGTTTCTCAACGGCAGCGGCGCCGTCGGCGGCAGCCTCAACATGATCACCAAGCTGGCCAACCGCGACGAGGACACCTTCGAAGGCCGCGTCAGCTACGGGCGCTACGACACGATGGAAACCTCGGTCGGCTTCAACAAGGCGCTCAACAGCGGCGACGGCCCACGCCACTACGCGCGGCTCGACTACAGCCGCACCAGCAGCAACGGCTACATCGACCGTCAGGAGAACGGTGCCGGCAACCTGGCCTTCTCGCTGCTCAGCGATATCAACGACCAGCTCTCGCACACCCTCGCCATCGAATACCTGGAAGAAAAGGAAGACAGCCCGTACTGGGGCACGCCGGTGTTGCAGCCACTGGTGGGCACCCTGCACATTGACAAGCACAACCGTTTCAACAACTACAACGTCGAGGACGGTCGCTACGAGCAGCGCACCCGCTGGCTACGCTCGATCACCGACTACCGCTTCGACGACAACACCCAACTGCGCAATACCTTCTACCACTACAACGGCCAGCGCGATTACCGCAACCTCGAGGTGTACCGCTACAACGCCGGCAACACCAGCATCGCCCGCTCCGGCGGCTACCGCCAGCGCCACGACCAGGAGGTCAACGGCGACAAGGTCGAGCTGACCCACCAGGGCCAGCTGTTCGGCCTGGCCAGTGACTGGGCATTCGGCATGGACTACAACACCAACCAGCAGACCAACTACCCGCTGTCCAAGGGCGCGTTCGACACGGTCGACCCGAACGGCTTCGAGCCCGGGCACTTCCTCGATATCCCCGGCATGGACGCACCCATGACCAAGGGCCGCACCACTACCACCGACACCACTTCGGCCTTCATCGAGAACCGCACCCGCCTGACCGACCAACTGTCATTGATCACTGCGCTGCGCTATGACCATATCGATTTCGACGTGGTCGACCATGTGGCGCGCGCCAAGCTCGACCGGCGCTGGGACGCCATCACCGGGCGCCTGGGCCTGGTCTACGACTTGACCTCCAGCATCAGCCTGTACACCCAGTACAGCACCTCGGCCGAGCCGCCGGGAGGTACCTTGACCAGTGCCTCGATCAGCCAGGTAGGCGACTTCGACCTGAGCACCGGCAGGCAGGTTGAAGTGGGCAGCAAGTTCGACTTCCTCGACGGACGCGGCACGGCTACCGCAGCGGCTTACCGGATCGTGCGCAAGAACATCTCGGTGCCCTCCTCGACCGTGCCAAACACCACCGAGCAGGCTGGCCAGCAGACCTCCACCGGCATCGAGCTGGCGGCCTCGTTCAAGGTCACGCCCAAGCTGCTGGCAGCAGGTAACTTCAGCTGGGTGAATGCCGAGTATGACGAGTTCAATGAGACCATCAGCGGTGTGGTGTATTCGCGCAAAGGCAAGAACCCGGTAAACATCCCGGACCGCGTGGCCAACTTGTGGTTGACCTACGACCTGGCGCCGGGCTGGCAGGTCGGCGCCGACGCCCGCTACGTGTCGTCGGTGTACGCCAACACCGCCAATACCGCGTGGGTACCGTCCTACACCGTCTACGGGCTGTCCATGACCCACGACCTGGACAAGCACGTGCAGGTCAGCGCCCGCCTGCGCAACCTCACCGACGAGGTCTACGCCCGCTTCATCCACCAGACCAACACCCAGTATTACCTGGGTGAACCGCGCAGCCTGGAAGTCGCTGTGCAGTGGCGCTACTGATGGGCCTGAAGCGCCAGTTGTATCTCTGGCACCGCTGGCTGGGCATCGTCGCCTGCCTGTTCATGGCGCTGTGGTTCGTCTCCGGGGTGGTCATGCTGTATGTCGGCTACCCCAAGCTGACCCCGGCTGAGCGCCTGGGCCATCTGCCGGCGTTGCCGGCAGGGTGCTGCGCCGAGTTGCCGGCCAGCTGGGCGCAGCAGCCAATGAAAGCCCTGCGCCTGACCAGCCTGGGCGGGCGACCGTATTACCTACTGGAACTGGCCGACGGCCGCCGCGTCACCCTCGATGCTGCCAGCGGTGAGCCGCTGGCCAGCAGCGATGCCGCCTGGGCGCTGGCCACTGCTCGACAGTATGCCGGTGACGCGGCATTGACGTACCTGGGAACCGTGGATGAGGACATGTGGACCCACTCACGCGCCCTGGACAGCGATCGGCCCTTGCACAAAGTGCAGGTAGCGGATGCTGCCGGTACCTGGCTGTACCTGTCCGGACGCACCGGCGAGGTGGTGCGCGACGCCACCGCCCAGGAGCGCGCCTGGAACTGGGTCGGTGCCTGGCTTCACTGGCTGTATCCCTTGCGAGGGGGATTCGGCTTCGACAATGGCTGGCGCACGCTGGTGATTGGTCTCTCCCTGCTCGGTACGCTCATGGCGGTCCTGGGCATGACGGTGGGGGTCCTGCGCCTGCGGTTGCGCAAACGCTATCGCAGCGGGTCATGCAGCCCCTACCCCGGTGGCTGGTTGCGCTGGCATCACATCGGCGGGCTGTTGTTCGGCGTGATGCTGGTGTTGTGGGTGTTCAGTGGGCTGATGTCCATGCGCCCCTGGGGCCTGACCAACAGCCATTCGCGCCTCGACCTGTCGGCCCTGCGCCAAGGGCCATTGCGCCCCGACGATTTCGCCATGCCGCTGCGCCAGGTCATGGCGCGCCTGGCCGAGGAGGATGGATTCGTCCCGGTCGAGCTGCAATGGCAGCGGCTCGCTGGCGTCACGTTCGTGGTCGCACGCAGCGCCAGCGGCGACAGCCGCCTGGTCGAAGCCGGCATGGCACCGAAGCGAGCCTTGTCCAGGCAGCGGCTGCTGGCCGCCGCCCAGGCCATCGCGCCGGGAGGCGCTGTCGAGGATTACTGGCAGACCGCCTACGACTTCCACTACTTTGCCCGTGATCCGCAAAGCATGTACGGCTTGCAGATGCGCCCACTGCCCGTGTTGGGCCTGCACTTCGCTGACCCTGCGCGCACGTGGGTATACCTGGACCCGGCCAGCGGCGAGGTGGTGGTCAGCTTCGACCGCACGCAACGGGTCGGCCGCTGGTTGTTCAACCTGCTGCACAGCTGGGATTGGCAACCTCTGCTGGCCAGGCCGCTGCTGCGAGAGAGCCTGCTCATTACCATGAGCATCGGTGGCCTGGTAATCGCGCTCAGTGGTGTCGTGCTGGGCTGGCGACGTCTGCGCAGGGTGTTCAAGCTGCCGTTACGTTGATTGCACGCTTGGTGAACAGCGCTGTGGTGTTCACACTACAGCGGCTTTTTGCTGCCTTTAACGATTTATCATGCTCTGCATCGTCATGCTTGGCGGACGCCACCCGGGAGCACGTATCGAAGTCCACGATGTGGTCTTCGCCCAAGCTGAAACGCTGGAGCAGCTCCATCCCCAGTTGCGCGAAGCCTGGTTCGGCAGCGCCGAAGGCCTGCACATCGACTCTTGGCTGGAAGTCGCCGGGGTCGATGGCTATCGCGTCGAAGTGAGCCAGATGGCTCCGGGCCCTGACGCCATGCGCCTGTTCTTCCTGAACCTGGGTGGCTATGAACGGCAGGTATTCGGTGAAGCGCATCGCTACTTGGTGGTGGCGGCCACCGACAAGGCCGAGGCCAAGCGCTTGGGCAAGCAACGCATGGCATCTGATTGGCTCAAGCCGCATGCCGACGCTGTGCTCGACGTCGACGATTGCCTGCCAGTCGACCTGGTGGCGGGACGCTATGTACATCTGGTCAAAGGCGAGCACACGGGTATTCGCCAGTTCAGCGACTACATCCTGCTCTGAAGACCAAGAACCGAGGCAAGAACCAAGCCGGGGCTGGTGACCAGCCCCGGCTTTTTTTCGGCCCGGTGAAAACCCTGCCAAGAGCAAAACACCGGGCCAATTTCAAATTAGCACGACACTCGACCACCCTCGACCTGCGACATCCTGCCGCACCCTTGATGGCGATGCCGCCGGCACAGTCGATGCTCCACACCTGCGTCAAACTGTCGCACCTGACAGCTACCGACACTTACATAGACTCCGGCTTCGAATAAAAAACCTGAGAGGTCGGTCATGAAAAAAACATTTGCAATGCTTGCCTGCCTGGCACTCGCCAGCGTGGCCCAGGCGGCCCAGGAGCCAGAGGCGGTGTTCAACCGCGCCTGCCAGATGTGCCACAACGGCCAACTGCCCATGGCGCCGAAAAAGGGCGACCAAGACGCCTGGAAGCCTCGCCTGGCCAAGGGCAACGACGTACTGGTCAAGCATGTCACCGAAGGCTTCAACGCCATGCCACCGCGAGGCCTGTGCATGGACTGCACCGCCGAGGATTACCAGGCAGTGATCGACTACATGTCCAAGTGATGCGGCCACCCGTGCCGTGCCCGGCACCGCACGGGTAACACCCCTACCGGCGCTCCGCCCGGCGCCAGGCCCTTAGCCACAGGCACAGCAGCATCCCCAACAACAACGCCACGATCATCGTGTCCAAAACCAGGCCGTAGCCCCGAGCCCGCAGCAATGCGCCGAACAGCGGCGGCCCCAGCGCGAAGCCCGCAAAGAACCCCACCGACAGCAGGCTCGCCGAAGCCGCCGGCGCGCCGAATGCGTGATCGCGCAGGACCATGCTCATGGCCACCGCGTTGGTCGCCACCGCCGTCAACCCCATGCCGATGCTGCCGACCCAGAGCCAGATCCAGGCTTGCGGCGTAGCCCGGCTCAGGCTGAACACCGCCAGCGCCGCCAACGCGCACAGCGCACCCAGCATCAGGCTCTCGTCGCGCAGCCGCGCCGCCAGGGGTGTCAGCAACACCCGCGCAACGATGCCCATCACGCCGAACACCGCCACCAACGAACCCGCCAGCACCGCTGGCACCTCCTGGGCACGGGCGAACACGCCCAGGTAGGTCACGAACGATGACAGGGCGATGGCCACGCTGCACTGCACGGCCATCAACAGCGCCAGCCCGGCCGAGGGCCGACGCAGGGTGGTCGAGGCACCGCGAGCACTGCCCGGTAAGCGCGGTAGATGACGCAAGGCCGTCCAGCCCAGCAGCAACGCCAACGGCGCGAATAGTACCAGCGCTACCCGCCAGCCCAGGTACTGGGCCAACAGCGGCAAGAGTAGCC
This sequence comes from Pseudomonas sp. RW10S2, assembly GCF_014268985.1. Classification (NCBI taxonomy): domain Bacteria; kingdom Pseudomonadati; phylum Pseudomonadota; class Gammaproteobacteria; order Pseudomonadales; family Pseudomonadaceae; genus Pseudomonas; species Pseudomonas sp. RW10S2. Next base: position 19,543 of record NZ_JABWRO010000017.1, read on the forward strand.
CCGCGAACAGCGCCGACACTTGCACGCCGGCTTGTTTGAAGCCCACGGTCGCGGCCCGCTCGGCCACTGGAAACTGTTCAGCGATCAGCAGGTTGGTGGCCGGGTTGGCCAAGGCCTGGGCCACGCCACACACGGCCAGCGCCAGCACCAGCCCGAGAAACCCCGGCAATACGCCAGCCAAGGTGTAGGCCACGGCGCAGCAGCCGAACAACAGCCCCAGCGCCCGACGCCCGCCCAGCCGTTGGACGATGGCCCCGGCGCCTAACGACAGCAACGCAGCCAGGCCAAAAGCGCTCATGGTCAGGTAACCCAGCCAGTGTTCAGGTACCTGCAGGTCGGCAACCAGGAAAGGCCCCAGCGCGCCGATGGCATAGAACACCAGCATGGGCAGCGCCATGGCCGCGCCCAGCAAGCTGCGCAACAGCCAGGTGGAAGACTGGCTGGTCAGCACGTGATCAGTCTGCATGGGGGCCGTCCTCGTCCACTGAACCTGTCCAGTTCATGGGAGACGATGAAGGCGCGGCAAAATTCACCCCGCCTCCTTCTTGATAGGCGCCGATCAGCTGTCGCCCCAGGGCACTGACCAGCGCATCGTCGGTGCCATCCATGAAGTGGGTGGCGCGGGCGTGCCGGTAAATCCCCGAGAGTGGCGTACCGTCGGTCAATCCTTCGGCGCCGTGGATCTGGATCGCCGAGTCGACGTTCAGACTCAAGGCCCGCGAAGCAGCCAGCTTGGCCAGGTTGGCCTCCACGTCATTGCTCCTGCCCTGGTCGAACCGGGTCGCGGCATCGTGCAGCAACGACCGCGCGGCATGGATGGCCTGGTACGCCTCGACCATGCGCAGGCGCACCAGTTGCTTGTCCGCCAGCCGCGCCAAGGCGCCACGGGGCGAGACGATGCGCGCCCCCATCAGGTCGTAGCAGCGCTGGGCCATGCCCAGCCAGTGCGCCGCACGCAGCAGCCGGCCCAGGGCAAGGCGCTCCTGGATCAGCGCGAATCCCTGGCCCACCTGGCCGAGCACCTGATCCTCTGCGAGCCGGACCGCGTTCAGGCGTACCGGCGCTTGCCCTTGATAGCGCCCCAGCACCCTCATCCGCTCACCAACCTCCACCCCCGGTGTACTGGCAGGCACCACGAACAGGCTCAGGGCTCGCTCCACCGGCCCTTCGGCGGTACGTGCCACCACGGTGATGAAAGCCGCCTGCTCGGCGCGGCAGATGAACCACTTCTCGCCGTCCAGTTGCCAGTGGTCACCGCACCAACGGGCGCGGGTGGCCAGCGTCGCGGGTATTGATCCGATGCTGTTCGGCTCGGACATGCCATAGCTGGCAAGCGCCTCCCCTGCCAGCACGGGCGCAAGCACCTCGCGCTGCAGACGTGGGTTGGCGTGACGTAACATGTAGCCGTCCAGCACAGCTTCGGCGCCGAACACGGCCGGCCCATATTCAGACCTGCCTTCCTGCTCGGCCAAGGGCAGGTAGTCGAGCAGCCGGCCTGGCGCCAGGCCGTTGGCCTGCCCCCACAAGCCGGCATTGCGAGCCGCCTGCTGCAGTTGCGCCAGGCAGTCCTCGGCCTTGGCATCGCCTGCGTCCAGGCATGGCTCCAGCGGTAACAGCCGCTGGTCCACGAACCGGCGAATGCGCCGGGCCACGGGATGAAGTTGATCATGCTCAAGCATGCGCGCTCCTCAGCAGGCAATGTTCAGGGTGCGTTGCAGGAACGCCAGGTCGGCGGCCAACGCTTTCTTGTCCACCTTGCCGGCGGGGCTCAGGGGCAATTCGCGGTAGAAGCGCAGATACTCCGGCCATTTGTTCTTCTCCAGGCCCTGATCGCCCAGGTAGTCGGTCAGGTGCTTCAGGGCAAAACGCCGGGCGCCCTGGCGCAGGCTCAGGCAGATGCACACGCGCTGGCCCAGTTCGGCATCGGCCACCGCCACGCAGGCGGCACTGACAACGTCCGGGTGCGCGGTGGCCAGCCGCTCGATCTGTGCCGGGCTGATATTGGCGCCGCCGCGAATGATCACGTCCTTTTTGCGCCCGGCCAGCACCAGGTGTCCTTCCCCATCGATCAGCCCCAGGTCGCCAGTACACACCCAACCCTGTGCATCGCGATAGCGCTGATCGAGCTCGGGCGCGTTGACATACTGCATCGGGCTCAAGGGGCCGCGGGCCTTGATCTCGCCGACAGCGCCCGCAGGCAGTTCGTGGCCATCGTCATTGACGATCTTGATCTGGCACACGCTAGGGTTGGGTGTGCCGACGCTGTTCAACACCACCTCCAGCGGGTCATCCGGTAGGTTGTGGCAATTGACTCCGTCAGCCGAGCCGTACAGGCTCACCACGGGGCAGCCGAACGCCTCAACACAGCGGCGGATGCTCTGCCCGTCGATCAGTGCTCCGCCACTGACCAGCGCTACCAGGCTACGGCGGTCGGCTTGGGCCAGTGCCGGCTCGGCGGCGATCCGCTGCAACATGGTCGGCACTGCGAAGACGTGAGTCGGGCGCAGCTGCTCGATGGCGCGGATGGCATCTGCCACTTCAAAGTGCGCCAGCACCGCCAGCGAGCCGCCTAGCCAAGCCAGGCACCCGGCCGTGGCGGTGGAGCCGAACGCCGAGCCCAGTGGCACCAGATACAGCCCGCGTAAAGCCTGCCCCTCTGGATGCATGCGTTGCAGGAAGCGTCCGCGTCCACCGACCAGCGCATTATGCGAATAGGCCACCAGCTTGGGCTCGGACTCAGTGCCGGAAGACACCAGCAACCGCGCCGGGCTGTCGGGGCATACCTGGGGGCGCTCGGCCGCCGTCAGCGGTTCCGATGCCAGCAGCCCGCTCAAGGTCGACCAGCCCTGACGCTCGTCACCGTCGACCACCAGTACGCGCAAGCCCAGCAAGGTAGGGCGCAACGATTCCACCACTGCACACAGGTCGACCTCGCCCTGGCAAGGCGCGACGATCACCGCCCGTGCACAGCAGCGCTTGAGCAAGGCTTCGATATCCAGCCGCCCGCGCCCCGGTGGGAACGGCGCGACCACCGCGCCCAGTACGGCGGCGGCCAGGTCGATGGCGCAGCACTGCCAGCCGTTGCCGAGTTGATAGGCGACCACATCACCCGCCACCACGCCACGCTCACGCAGGCCACGGGCCAGGCGAAGGGCCTGGTCGTGGAGCTGGCGGTAACTCACCTGCCCGTCCAGGGTCAGTACTGCCGGTTTCTCGGGCTCGGCCAGCGCGTGCGCCTCGAACAACTCGAACAACGGTCGGTCGGTGTACCAGCCGGCCTCGCGCCAGGCCTGCCTGACGGTGACGGGGACCAGATCGATGATGCCGGATTCGTTCATGTGAACCTCCATGGGGAAAGCACGCGGGTATAACGGCCAGGCGCGAGCCAAGGCGCCAGACGTGGGTCTTGTTGCAGTTCGGCAAGGTCCTGGCAGACGATCGCCACAGGCACGCCTGCGGCCAGCAACCGCGCCTGCCAGTGGGCGGCCGGCTGCCGGGCCAGTTGCAGCGCCAACGGCTCGCGCAGGGTCTGCCACACGCACGGTCTGGGGAAGTCGAACAAGCGTGCGAGGGCTTCAAGGTGTTCAGGGGCGCAGCAGTCAATCGCCAGGCTGGCGTCCTGGCAGCGGAACACGCCGGCGCTCAGTGGGCGTGTACGCGTCATCCGCGAGCGGCACAGCAGATCGGCGGCTCCGAGCAACGAGCTGTCCACGCGCCCGGCATGGCTGTGCAGATGGCGAGCCAGCAGCGCGGCGACGATGCCCTGGGCGGCGATCACCCCGCCGAATACATCCAGTACGGTGAACAGCGAGCCGCCGGGGTTGCCCTCGCCCTGGCCGATCAGGTGGGCGATCCCCGACCAGGCCTGCACAGTGAAGTCGGTGCCCGGTAGCCCGACGGGCACCTGGGCATTGCCCCAACCACCGGCGTAGGCATAAATCAACGCGGGATTGACCTGGGCCAGGTCCGCTTGTTCGAGCGCCAGCTCCTCGGCCTTGCCAGGGGCCCAGTTGTGCAGGAACACATCCACCTCGGCGATGTTCCGACGCAACTGCTCACGCTCGCTGGCCGACTTCAGATCCAGTTCGACCACTGCCTTCAGGCCGTTGAGCGCATCGAAACGTACCGAGCAGCCCTGCGCCAGCGGCGCCATGCCACGCAGCGGATCGCCGCCGGGCATTTCCAGGCGGGTTACCTGTGCCCCGAGCGTCGCCAGCAAATGGCCGGCCAACGGCCCCTGAATACGCCGGCACGACTCGATGACGCGCAAGCCGCTCAATGGCAGGGCCTGGTTGCATGGGCGCGACGGCACCGCCACCGGATGCAGCTTGAACGCCCAAGGCGTATCACCAACTGGCGTCAGGGTATCGCGCTGGCCAGGTTGATGGACTGGCGTGACGGCCATTCCCACCGCCGTGCAGTGCTCGACGACCTGCGCATACGGCAGGCTAGCCAGCGTCCGACATAACGCCTCGGGCATCGGTGCAATGGCGCGGGCATACCGCAGCAGGAAGCCCTGCCAGCCTTTGCTGCTGTCGGCCCGGGCAGCGCCCAGGCCGTCCCAGAATGCCAGCCACGGGCCGGCGTCCAGGGTTTCCAGCTCGAAAACCACGCCATCGGCACTGACAAAGGGTGGCCGCAAGCGGGCAGACGAGCACCCCGCTAGCAATCGCTCTGCGCCCTCCTCGGCCGTTGCTCCAGCCAGGTACTGGCTGATGCACTGCAGACCGGCGCCTGGCAGCGACACGCTGCAGTCCGTCACCTGGCCACCGCGCAGACGCGCCAACGCCGTCGCCATCAACCCGGTCAATGCCAGGCTCGCGACCACATGAGCGAGATAGTCGAGGTCGATGGCCCGGGCCTGCCCGCTGGCCCGGCCGTGCACCGCCATCAGCCCGCAGGCAGCCTGGAGGGTGAATTCGCTGATGGCCCGAGGCGCTTCGTCGTCCCAGCCGGTGAGACGGCAATGCGTGGGTGCCAACCCCTGGCCTTGCAGGCAATAGATCTGCTCGCTTCCTGCGTCGGTTACAGGCTCGACGGCAATCCCCAGCGCCCTCGCCTGCATCGCCAGGGCTCGCTGCAACGGATCATGCTCATCGGCGAACGCACCGAGCAGGCGACAGCCGTGCAGCGCCGCCGCTTGATTCATCGTGCACCACCCGCGACAGCGGGCAGGATGGTGAGCTCATCGCGGTCAGCCAAGACGGTGTCCAGGTTGTCGAGGAAGCGGATGTCCTCGTCGTTGAGGTACACGTTGACGAAGCGGTGCAATTGCTGCACATCCATCAGCCGTGAGCGAATGCCCGGGTAGCGCCGTTCGAGGTCGTCGACGACCTCGCGCACCGTCGTGCCTTGCGCTTGCACGCGTTTGCTGTCTTGGATGTAGCTGCGCAACAGGGTCGGAACACTGACAAAAACCGGCATGGCGTACTCCTCGGCCAATGGCCGATCAAATAAGGAAGGAGGCGGCGCGGCTCAGGCCGCGCGGGTATCGACGTCGACGATGCGCAGGCTCTCTTCGATCACCTGGCCATTGGCGATGCGGTAACTGCGCACCGGGTATTCGCAACCGCTGGCGGTGGACAGGATCAGGTAGTGCGTGTGCGGCTCGTTGGCGAAGTCGATGTCGGCCCGGCTCGGGTAGGCATCGCTGGCCGTGTGTGAGTGATAGATCACCACCGGTTCTTCTTGCTGCGCGTCCATTTCGCGCCACACCCGCAACTGCTCGCGGGGCTCGAACTGGAAGAAGGTCTGCGACCCGGCATGGTTGACCATGGGCACCCAGCGCGAAGGCCGGTCAGTGCCTTGCCGGCCGGGCATCACGCCACAGGCTTCGAGGGGATGTTGCTGTTGTGCATGGGTCATGGCGGCATCGAGCAACGCCCTGGAAATGATCAGCATGGGAGGCTCCTTCCTTTCAGTAGCGTGGCAGATCGGGTTCGACGTCATCGATCCAGGCCAGGATGCCGCCTTGCAGGTTCTGCACCTGGGTGAAGCCCAGTGCCTGCAATTGCAGCACTACCGCCCGGGAACGGGCGCCGGACTTGCAATGCACGACCAGGGGCGTATCGCTGGCGTAAAGGGCCTTGAGCTGTCCGGCCAACTGGTCGCTCTTGGGCATCAGGCGTGCGCCCTGGATGTGCGCGATGTCCCATTCGGTCTGTTCACGCACATCGATCAGGACCGCGGCCGGGTCTTCGCGCATCAGCCGGCTCAGTTCCATGGCACTGACCTGCGGCACCGTCACCGGGGCTTGCGATATACCGCTGCAGAAGGCCTGGTAGTCCTCCAATCGGGTAATGGGCCGCCGGTCCGGCGCGCGGCGCAGGCGGATCTGGCGGTAATTCATGTCCAGAGCGTCATAGACCATCAGGCGGCCCAGCAATGTGTCGCCGATGCCGGTGATCAGCTTGATCGCCTCGGTGGCCATGATCGAGCCGATCGACGCGCAGAGGATGCCCAGCACCCCACCTTCCGAGCAGGACGGCGCCAACTCCGGAGGCGGCGGTTCGGGGTAAAGGTCGCGGTAGTTGAGGCCCGCGCCGCCCGGCGCCTGTTCCCAGAACACCGAGACCTGGCCCTCGAAACGGAAGATCGAACCCCAGACATAGGGTTTGCCGGCCAGCACGCAGGCATCGTTGACCAGGTAGCGAGTGGCGAAGTTATCGGTCCCGTCGAGGATCAGGTCGTACTCGGCGAACAACGCCAGGGCATTCTCCGGTTCCAGGCGCAGGGTGTGTCGGCGCACATTGACGAAAGGGTTGAGGTCGGCGATGGCCTGGGCGGCGCTGTCGCTCTTGGCCTGGCCCAGGGTGGACTGGCGGTGGATCACCTGGCGTTGCAGGTTGGACGCCTCGACCACATCGAAATCGACGATACCGAGCGTGCCGACGCCGGCTGCCGCCAGGTACAGCAAGGTTGGCGAGCCAAGCCCACCAGCGCCGATGACCAGCACCTTGCTGCTCTTGAGCCGGCGCTGGCCGTTGAGCCCGACGTCGGGAATCAACAGGTGGCGGCTGTAGCGGGAAATCTCTTCGCTGCTCAGTTGGGCGCAGGCATCAACCAGTGCGGGAAGTTTCATCGTGAAGCTCCTTGGCTTAGGGCCTGTCCATTGTTCGCCAGCCCAACAGGGGCGCCCATCCGTTGGCGGCTTGGATTCATATGGATTGCGTTCTGATACGTATGGATTACGTCGGCACGGCACCGCGCTTGCCGACCTCCTTGGGCGCAAAGCCGAAATAGCCACTGAAGGCCGCGCTGAAATTGCTGGGGTGGCTGTAGCCAACCCGGTAAGCCACCTGGGCGACCTGGCAGCCCTCTTGAAGCAAGACATGCGCGCGCCGCATGCGCAGCTCCAGCAGCATGCGATAAGGCGTGGTGTCGAACAGCTCATGAAAGCCCTGCTTGAGCTTCGCCGCACTGAGGCCGACACGGCGACACAGCAGCGAAACGGTCAGGGGCTGGTCGAGTTCGTCGTGCAACAGTTGCCGGGCTTGCTCCAGTCGCTTGACCTGAGCAGCAGGCAACAGCGGCGTGGCCTGGGACGACACGGCCAGCTGGCGCAGGGGGTGGCTCAACAGGTTCAGCACATGCAAGTGGGTGTCCAGTGGCGCGCATTGCCCCTGCGCCAGGCGCGTGGCCAGGGCCTGGACGTGGCTACACGCATCACGGCTGGTAGCATGCTGCAGCAGCGGCGCCTCGCCCTGGCAATGCAGCAGGCGCCAGGCCTGCTGTTCACCCAGGTAACGGCGCAAGGTGTGCTCACCGACGAGCAGGTGCAGACCACTGGCGCCCCTGCCGAACTGAAAGCGACTGGCCTGCTGTGGCGCGTGCAGCAACTGGGCGATGCTCTGCCCCGCCTCGAAACGCCAACAGCGGCCTTTGCGGTCGGCGTACTGCACATGGCCCTGCTCCAGGAACGTCAGGCACAGCAGCGGCCCGCCGAACAGTTCGCAGGTGCGCTGTACGCCGGTGCCCGAGTGGCTGGCATCGAGGCGCAACAGCAGCAGGTCGTCCTCGATGGCCAGTGTTTGTGGCGCGCTCGCCGGCACGGCGCGCAGGCGCTGCAACGGGGCATCCGGGGCAACGCGGCGCAGGTCGACGCTAGCGTATGCCACGCGTTTCATTCGCCACTTGTAAGGTAGCGTCCATCGCCGGCACTCCTCCATGAAGCGACGTGCGACCTTGCTGGCCCGCCACCCGCTCCGCTGGCTAACGGCTTGCGCGTTAAGCCCGCAAGCCACCTCTTCGGCCCTGTACCCTTTGCCATGGGCCGCAGACGCGCACACGGCCACAGGTCCGTGTGGCGCAGTGAGGTTCAGCGCGGAGAGGCGCGAGGATTGGAGGACGGCCAGCAATAGCGAGGCGGCGCATGCCCGAGGGGCGCGCGGGCGAAAGCGCGCCGGTCGATGTTCGACAGCAGCCAGGCCAGTGCAGCCAGGAACACCAGGTGCATGAAGCCCGCCGCGCAGAGCGGGCAGCTGAACGGCGTTGCCAACCCACTGTCGGGCAAGGCCGAAAGGTCCTTGGCGGCCAGCGCCGAGGTGTCGCTGCCGAGCGAGCAGAACTGCCCGCCGATACCATTGAGCGCCAACCCCAGCATCTGCCCATGGCCCAAGCCACAGGAGAACACGTTGAACAGCACACTGAAGTACAAGGCCCAGGCAATGAAGGCGCGTCGTGTCGGGGGGTGGTTCATGCACCGGATCCGTGGCGTTGAAGGTGAGCGGATGCCGACTGCGATTCTCGCCTGGCAATCCGCACAAGGCTTTCTAGACTCTTGTGCGACAATCCGCCACACCCCTTGCCGAGCGGTGGCGAAACAATAGTCGCCTCGGCAGGGTGTGTCAGACTGTCGCACCCTGCGCAATCGAGCAGCGTTGCTAGACTCGCGCCTCACCCCATTCAACCGTAGCGGCCATCGAGCAAAGGATATGCACCGAGCAGCAGGAAGTCGCCACGCCTTCGCCTGGATACTCTATGCCAGCGTGCTGTTCGCCGTGCTGCACTGTGGCATCGGCCACGGTCAGGCCACCGGCTTGGCGCTCAATGGCGCCGGCAGCGCGTTCTGCGGCCACGCTGGTGCGCCGCCTGGCCCCATCGGTTTCGAACAATGGCTAGGCGAGAACCTGGCCGCCAGTACCACGCTCGATTGCCCACTGTGCAGCCACGCTGGCCTGGCGTTCACGCCCCTGCTGCCAGACCTGCCGTTCGCACACGCTGCGCTCGATGACCGCCTGCCCGCAGCCCCGGCAGCCTGGCCCCGGCGCCTGTGGCCCGCAGCCAACCCCCGCGCCTCGCCTGCCCTGGCCTGATCCGTTGTCCCTGACCCGCCCCACGCCCCTGGCTCTATGCACTTGGGGATGCCGCCATGCGCGCGGGGCTGGCCCGCCTCGACTTATCGCAACAGGAACACCCAGAGCATGAAGAACAAGACGCTTTGCTGCGCCGCCGCACTTGCCCTTTCCAGTGGTACCGCACTGGCCCAGACCGACAGCGTGGAGCTGCCCGAAACCACGGTGGTCGGCACTTCGGTCATCGACCAGAACAACGTTGACAGCTTCGCCAGCCTGACCACCGTGGTCGGCCAGGAGCAGATTCGCGACCTCAACGCCCTTGACCTGTCCTCCGCCCTGCGCCGCACCCCTGGCGTGGTCGTATCGCGCTTCAACCCGGTCGGTTCGTTTGGCGGCGCCGAGGGTGGCGCCGTGTACATCCGCGGTATGGGTGCCAGCCGCCCGGGCAGCGAGATCAAGACCTACATCGACGGCGTGCCATTCTACATGGGGGTGTGGGGCCACCCGCTGCTGGACCTGCTGCCGATCAATGCCATGCAGAGCATCAGCGTGTACAAGGGCCCGCAGCCGCAGAAGTTCGGCAACACCTTCGCCGCCATCGACCTCACGCCCAAGGTGGCCGAACAGGGCGATAACCACCACGGCGAACTGCAACTGACCGGTGGCAGCTTCCGTACCGCCACCGAACAGGCCAGCCTGATTGGCCGCGAAGGCGACTTCGACTACCTGCTGGCACAGGGCGCCGCCCACTCGGACGGTGACCGCAGCGACGGCGACGGCCGCCTGAACAACGGTATGGCACGCCTGGGCTATCGCCTGAACGACAACTGGAGCACCGGCTTGCTGGTGCTGCACGCCAACAACCAGGTATCCGATCCCGGCCAGAAAGGCCTGCCAGAGACCAAGAACGGCGAATTCAACACCCGTGGCACCCTGACCTCGCTGTCTGTGGCCCACGAGCACGATTGGGGTAATGGCAGCCTCAAGCTCTACCATAACGAGGGCCGTGGTTCCGCCCTTGACCAGACCGGCCTGGACGGCGACACCATCAGCGACTTCACCCTTCAGGGCATTCGCTGGGAAGAGCAACTGCGCCCTTGGCAAGACGGCGAAGTGGCGTTGGGCCTGGACGTCGACGAAAGCAAGGGTGAAGTGCACTTCAAGCGCATTGCCCCAGCGCCGCAGGCGAAGTTCGACGCCCCTACCCTGCGCGTGACCTCACCACATATCGCCGTCAGCCATGCCTTCGCCCTCAACGACCGCTGGACCCTGACGCCATCGGCGGGCGTGCGCACCTACAACCACAATGTCTTCGACAGCGCCACCGCACCCCACGCCGGACTGCTGCTGTCGTCGGACAATGTCGAATTCCGCGCCAATGCCTCGCGCGGCATCAACTATCCAGGCCTGGAGGCTTCGGTGATGTCGAGCCTGATCCCGGCGCTGGGCGAAACCTGGAAAGACCTCAAGCCCGAAAAGCTCGACCATCAGGAGCTGGGCGTGCGCTTCAACCCGATCGACAGCGCCACCCTCGACCTGGCGGTGTTCAAGGACAAGCTGCAGGACCGCTACCTGTTTGCCTTCCCGCCGACCGTGTCGAGCCCGTCCTACATCAACCTGGGCGACTACAACGTCAAGGGCGCCGAAGCCACCTGGCAGCAGCGCTGGACCAGCAACTGGAGCAGCTTCGTCGGTTTCACCTGGCTCGACCCGTCGCTCAAGACCCTGCCCTATGCGCCGCAGAAGTCGCTGTCGTTGGGCACCACCTACGAGATCGGCCGCTGGCGCCTGTCGGCAGACGCGCAGTACCAGAAAGACATGTACGTACTGGCCGAAGAGCGCACCGCCGGTGCCAGCAACTTCTCCAAGGTCGACAGCTTCACCGTGGTCAACATGCGCGTGGGCTACGCCGTGCCGGCGCTGGGTAAGGTTGGCGAAGTGTTCGTCGCCGTGGAGAACCTGTTCGACCGCGACTACGCCTACCGTACCAACTACCCGATGCCCGGCACTTCGGCGCAGTTGGGTGTGAAGATGGGCTTCTGAGCCCTCACCGGTCGCTGCCGACAGTCGTCGGCAGCCTCATAAAGGAAAACGCAGATGAAAGCACCGATCCTTGCCTTGCTGCTGGCCTGCAGTCCGCTGCTGGCCATGGCCGACACCGCCAGCGAGCAACAGAGCATCCAGCAACTGATGCGGCACAACTTCGAACGCCCCGACGCACCGCTGGACGTCGGCCCGGTGACTGTCGAAGGCGACCATGCGGTGGCCGGCTGGCTGCAGGACCAGCGCGGCGGCCGCGCGCTCCTGCGCAAGGGGCCTCATGGCTGGCGGGTGGTGTTGTGCGCCGGCGATTCGTTGCTCGACCCGGCTACCCTGCGCAGCGCGGGGCTCGGCGAACAGGACGCGGCCCGGCTGAGCCAGGCCGTGCGCCAGGCCGAAAGTGAACAGCCAACCGAGCGGGTCAAACAGTTCGCGCTGTTCCAGGGCGTGGTCAAGGTCGATAAGGACGCTGCCCACGGGAATCACTAATGAACAGGCCGGGGCTTTTCAAGCCCGGCTTGTGTGTCACAGCGGCCCCCTTTCAAGGAAATGCTCCAGGCAATGGTCAGGCAGTGATTGCCTTGCAGGCCTTCAAGCAATCGGCACAGGCATCTGCGCATGCCTTGCATTCAGCGTGCTGGTCTGCGTGCTTGCGGCATTCGTTTTCACAACTGGCACACACATCGGCCGCCATCCTGGCCATGGCGGGTGTGAAGCTGGAACCTTGCACGGCCAGCTTCATCAAGGCTGTACAGGTCGCCAGCAGCTCATTGACTGACTGGGCACAGCCCGCCATTTCCTTGTCACCCCGCCCCAACAGCACCAGGCAATGCGCCAGACAGGCCTCCCCGGTTTTCAGGCAATCACTGCTGGTGTCGATCACGCCTGCAAACGGCTTGCCGCCGCCATGATCATGGTGGTGTTCGTGGCCTTCAGTCGCGGCCAACGCCGGCGCCACCATGGCCACCGCCACCGCGCCGGCAACGGTCTTGAGTATTTCACGTCGCTGCATTGCTCACTCCTTGTTGGACATGCACCGTACCCTCACTGCGGCACTGTGCCACACCCTACAGGCAACCAGGCTCATTCGACAAGGTCGCGCAGGCCCGCGGCAGGTTGTCGCACCAGGCAAACCAAGCCCCTCTTGCTAGTCTGCCGCACCGTCTTCCAGTGCGCAGCCATCGCACTCAATCCTGCATCATCGCGAGTAGACACATGCGCAACCTCTACCTGCTCACGGCAACACTGGCCGGCTTGCTGGCTGGCTGTGGCGACCCGAACGCCCGACCGGAACCTGGCGAGCACCTCGCCGGAGGCGCCACCACCGTCCAACGGTTCGACAAGGATGCCTTCTCGATGCCCGTGGCGAACCTCAGTCCGTCCAGGCGCATGGACTTCTTTGTCGGTAATGCTTTCTTCCGTGGCAACTGGCATGCAGCCCGCGCCGACCGCAAGCAAGGTGGTCGGATCGGATTGGGGCCTTTGTTCAACACCGACTCCTGCCAAAGCTGCCATATCAAGGATGGCCGTGGTTTCCCGCCGGCCGTAGGCAGCGATGCGCCAGCCCTGTCTTCGCTGGTGCGCCTGTCCATACCGGCGCCTCCCGATCAGGCAGCGCTGATCGAGCGCCTTGGCATCATTCCCGAGCCGACCTACGGTGGCCAGTTGCAGGATGCTGCCATCGACGGCCATGCTCCCGAGGGCCGGGTGAAACTGCATTACCAGGCTCGGGTCGTCACCCTTGCCGACGGCGAGCAAATCACCTTGCGTCAGCCAGTGTTCACCATTGGCCAGTTGGGTTACGGCCCATTGCACCCACAGACGCAGATGTCGTTACGGGTGGCGCCACCCATGATCGGCCTGGGCTTGCTCGAAGCGATACGCGACAGCGACCTGGAGCAGAACGCAGCCCGCCAGGCTCGCGAAGGTGGCCTGGTGCATGGGCAGCTCAACCAGGTGTGGGACGAACTGCGCCAGCAGACCCGCATGGGGCGCTTCGGCTGGAAAGCCGGTCAGCCTACGCTCGATCAGCAAAACGCCCACGCCTTCGCCGGTGATATGGGCCTGACCAGCAGCCTGCTGCCGAGCGATGACTGCACCGAACGGCAGTCAGCCTGCCGCAAGGCCCCCCAGGGCGGCGCGCCTGAGGTCAGCGACAGGGTTCGTGAACAGGTACTGTTCTATACCCGTACCTTGGGTGTACCGGCCCGCCGTGATAGCGACACACCGCGGGTGCTGGAGGGCAAAGCCGTGTTCCATGCGGCAGGCTGTGCTGCCTGCCATCGGCCCTCCTACGTCACGGGTGAGCACGCTTTGCCAGAGTTGAGTCAGCAACACATCTTTCCGTACACCGACCTGTTGCTGCACGACATGGGCGAAGGGCTGGCCGACCACCGTGAGGAATTTCGCGCCAACGGCCGCCAATGGCGTACGCCGCCACTTTGGGGGCTGGGGCTGACAGCAAGGGTCAGCGGGCATACCCAGTTCCTGCACGATGGCCGGGCTCGGGATGTGCTGGAGGCCATTTTGTGGCATGACGGTGAAGCACGTGACTCACGCGATGCCGTGATTGCCATGGATCGAGGCAGGCGCATGGCGCTGCTGTCGTTTCTCAACTCGCTTTGAAGCCAAGACCAAGCGGCCGGGACTCGATCAGCAGGTGCGAGCCCTTGAGGCTGGCAGCCAGGGTATACGCCAGCAACATTGGGAGCAGTACACTGGCGAGAATCAGCAGGGTACCCAAGGTTCTTTCGTCACTGGCCGCGCTCCATAGGGTCATGCTGGCAGACGGTTGCACGCTGGAAGGCAAGATGAAGGGGAACAACGCCAGCCCTGCGCTGCACAGCGTTGCACCTACTGTCAGGCCACTGCCCAACAGCGCCATGCGAGGCCGGGCATGGGTGCAGGCGAACAGGCTCATGATCGTGCCAGACAAGGCCAGCACTGGTGCCAGGCCGGCTGCAGGGCAGGCCTGAAAATTGGCCAGCCAACCTGGATTGTTGGCCAGCACCACGAACGCGCCAGGTCCGCACAAGGTGGCCGGACGCTCCACGGCCCACAAGCTGTAACCGCGTGCGTTCGCTGCCAGCCCTATCGCAGCCACGATGAAACTGGCCAGGAACATCACGCCCGCAACGCCTGCAACCCGGCTTGCTGGCTGATACAGGGAGTGGCCACCACGCTGCATCACCCAGGTAGCGCCACACTGGCAGACCATCGCCAGGCTCACGACACCTGAAAGCAAGGCGAACGGACTGAAGAGACCGGCCAAAGAGCCGTGAAACTGCATACCCGCCTGACCACAGCGACTGAATGGCAACCCAAGGAGCAGGTTGCCCAGCATGCCCCCCAACAGAGCTGCCGGCAGCAGGCCGATTGCCAACACTCTCCAGGTTTGGCGCGGTCGGGCGGCTTGCCAGGCAGATCGACGCAGCAGTATCAGCAGGCTCACCAAGCCTGCCATCAGGCAGGCCAGGCCTCCGAGCGATGGCCAGACCAGCGCAAGCGTGCAACCCAGGGCCAGCAACCACAGCAGGTTGATAGGCCGAGGCGCGGCCGCAGACGGCTGCAGCGGTTCGGCACCTTGCCCCGATAGCCACGGCACCAGCACCCGCGCGCCCACGTCCAGACTTTCGCCCAGCACAAAACCGATCAGCATCACGCCAATCAATAACCACCAGACGATCTTCAGCAGTTCGTGGTCCATGACGGCTCTCCCAGCCAGAAAGAAAGCGGCCCGTCCGAAGAAGGGCCGCTGTGGGTTGCCTGCCGTGCAGCGTGGATGGGACAACGGCAAAGCAGGCTCTGCCGATGCTAGGCGTTGCCTGCGGCGCTCCCAACTGCGACAGCCCGTCGCAGTGGGTGGTAAGCATTGGCTCCACGGGCGCCCAGCAGTGGCGCAGGGAATACTGTGGCAACCTGTCGCACCGCAGCGTACCGGCATTGTCCCGGCCACGGCCCGATACAGCAGCGACTATGCTAAATGGCCAGGCAGCCTCGACAACGAAGGCTGCCGCACCAATCAAACAAGGAGCTGCCGATGAAACCTTTCATGTTCAAAGGCTTGCGCAAAGCCAATGGATTGCTGTTGGGCGTGTTGTTGACGAGCTTCGCCAGCACCGCCCTGGCCCAGGTCGAAGTCAAGGTTGAAGACCCCTGGGTCAGGGCCACGGTGCCCAACCAGCCTGCTACGGGTGCTTTCATGCGCCTTACCGCCAACGAAGACGTCAAACTCGTTCGGGTCAACTCTCCCGTGGCCGCCAAGACGGAACTGCACGAGATGACCATGAAGGACGGAGTCATGACCATGAAGCCATTGGCAAGCCTTGAGTTGCCCGCCGGCCAGCCAGTGATACTCGACACCCACGGCTAGCACATCATGCTGATCAACCCCAAAGAGCAGATCAAGGAAGGCGCCACGGTGCCGCTGACCCTGACCGTTGTCGATGAAGACGGCAACGAAACCTCGGTCAAGGTCGATGCACCGGTACGTCCGCTGGCCAGCGGCGACGACTTGCCGGACTAGCAAGCACCCATTTGCAGTGCTGAGCCTGCTCCCGTGCGAGGCAGCCCGTTGGCGGGCAAATCCAGCGTGCGGTGTATCTCGCGCTCCGCCGTATCCACCAGTTCGAGGATCACACGGCAGCGTTTCAGGTAACGGTTGCCGGCTTCGGTCAGGGCGATGCGGCGGGTGGTGCGGTTGAGCAAACGAATATGCAAGTGCGCTTCCAGGTTGGAGAGCATCCGGGAAACGCTGGCAGTCGTGGTGTCCAGGCATTCGGCCGCGCCGGTCAGGCTGCCGGCCTGAACCACGCAACTGAACGCGCGCATGGCTTGGAGTACGTCCATCGTCAGTATCTCGCTAGGTATTCAGTGAAGTGGGAAACGGGCGGCGTATTGCCGCCCAGGCCCTGGCCTGGCTCAGCCGGGCACCGGCAACCAACGCCGGAAGCTGCTCGCGCCCTTGGCGCTCAACGGGCTCCAGGAAAATTCCCACGGGGGTGGCGGCAAGTCTTCATCCGCCTGGGGCGCTGGCAGCGCCGGGCGCACGCCGGTTTTCCACTCCACCACCCATTCGCCCATCGGTTGCCAGGCCAGCACCAGGCCACGGGCCTGAGACACGTCAGTTGCCACCCACAGCGCCGCTGCAGCCACCATGAAGGCTTCGATGTGCTCCTCCGTCACCCGTGCCTGGTAAGGAGAGTTCAGTAACCAACGGCAAACGCTGATGTAGTAGGTCCAGTCCAGCGCCGGATGGTGCCGGTATGCCCAGGTCATGAATCGTCGGAACAACTCCAGGCCTTCTGGCGGATCAAGCTTGAGCAGCCCTGGGCAGACGTCGAACAGTGTGTGCCAGTAAGGCAGCAGGCGCGCATCGAGGTTGACGAAGCTGCGGGCATTGCAGGGGTAGTCGGGAAACGGCAACAGAAAGTCGCCGCTGCGCGACGGACGAGCGAAAGGCTCCAGCAACGCTGAAGCGGTCAGGGTACGAGACATCGTGTGCTCCCGGGTAAGGCTAGCCATCGGCAGGCCGACGCCCCGCCTTTCGCGGGTGCGGCCTGGGTCCTTGCAGGTCAGGCGATCGCCGCCGGGGAGGCACGTGGATTGATCGACGGCCAGCGGTGCCGGGGCGAATGCAGCGCAACAGCTGGTTGCCGGTCGATAGGCAGCGCAGGCAAGGCAAAGCCTGCCAGGACCAACGCAGCAGGCATGGGTGCCGGGCCGCCCTGGGCGCAGCAGCAATGTCCGGGGTCGGCCGTTTTCGGGCTTAGGTTGCCATCCTTGTCCAGCATCGCCGGCTGTACGCCGCCCGACGAGCAGTAGCTGCCCGCCAGCAATTGCTGCAGGCTCAGGTCGCCCAGGGTGCTGGCCATCGGCAGTGCCAGTACCTTGAGCAGCATCGCTAGCAGCGCGGCGACCCAGATGTTGTCCCAGGTGCGTGCGCGCAGGCCGCAACGGCGCATGTTCACGCCTCGCCAGGTAGCGCGGGCGCGGAGATTCGACAGGTCATGAGGGGCTCTCTCCAGCGACGGTCAAACCAGCCAGCAGTTACATGCAAGGCATGCACTGCCGGTCCGGCGTGCTTAGGGCAGGCACAGGCCCGCCAGGGCGCCAAGGCGCCGGTAGCGTCAGAGAGGTGAAGCGCGAGGGTTGGACGAGGGCCAGCAATAACGCGGCGGCGCCTGGCTGCGGATTTCGCGCGGCAATGGCCGGCGCTCACGGCTGGCCAGCAGCCAGGCGACGGCAATCAGGAAAACCAGGGTAAGAAAGGCCGCCGCCCCCATCGGGCAACTGAAGGGAATGCTCAGGTCGCCCGCCAAGGCGTTGTCCTGCTTGGCTTTCAGCAGGCCAGTATCGCCCCCGAGGCTGCAGAACGCACCGCCGAATCCATTCAGCGCCAATCCCAATGCCTGCCCGTGGGCAAGGCCACAGCCAAGTACATTGAACAGGACACAGAAGTACAGTGCCCAGGCAATGAGGGGGCGGTGTGAAGGCAGGCGGTTCATGGGCGACAACTTTAGCATCGATACCGGCCCCGCAGAAGCATCAACCTCGGCCTACCCTCTCTGCGACAAGCCGTCACACCCCTCTTAACTGGCCTCGATTCACCCGCGCGGGTGCCCCTCAGGGACAGATTGTCGCAGTTGGTCACACCCGCCACCGTCCTTACAGTGGCGCCGCCATCGCAATGGCCCGTGCAATTTCCCAAGACAGCAACGCTGAGCCGGCCAGGACCCGGGCTCTGCTTCCCGAAAACGGCGCCAAGGTGCGCCACCCTGTGAGGCTCCATCATCATGAGCGTGCTCGAGGCGCTAGACCTGGCTCGAATCCAGTTCGCCTTCACCGTTTCCTTCCATATCCTGTTCCCCGCCATCACCATCGGCCTTGCCAGTTACCTGGCCGTGCTTGAAGGCCTGTGGCTGCGAACGAATCAGCAGGTCTACCGCGACCTCTATCACTTCTGGTCGAAGATCTTCGCCGTCAATTTCGGCATGGGCGTGGTGTCCGGTCTGGTCATGGCTTATCAGTTCGGCACCAACTGGAGCCGCTTCTCCGATTTCGCCGGCGCCGTGACCGGCCCATTGCTCACCTATGAGGTCCTGACCGCCTTCTTCCTCGAAGCGGGTTTCCTTGGCGTCATGCTGTTCGGCTGGAACCGTGTCGGCCGTGGCCTGCATTTCTTTTCCACCTGCATGGTGGCGCTCGGCACGCTGGTCTCGACCTTCTGGATCCTGGCGTCCAACAGCTGGATGCAGACGCCCCAGGGCCACGAGATCATCGATGGCCGGGTGATACCGGTCGACTGGCTGGCGATCGTCTTCAACCCATCCTTCCCCTACCGCCTGATGCACATGGCCACCGCGGCGTTCGTTGCCACGGCCTTCTTCGTCGGCGCTTCGGCGGCCTGGCACCTGCTGCGCGGGCGTGACAACCCGGCAGTGCGCAAGATGCTGTCGATGGCCATGTGGATGGCGTTGATCGTCGCGCCGATCCAGGCAGTGATCGGTGACTTCCATGGCCTGAATACGCTCAAGCACCAGCCGGTGAAGATCGCCGCCATCGAAGGCCACTGGGAGAACGTGACGGGTGAGCCAACCCCGCTGATCCTGTTCGGCATCCCCGACATGAAGGCTGAGACCACGCGCTTCAAGATCGAGATTCCGGCGTTGGGCAGCCTGATCCTGACCCACAGCCTGGATAAGCAGGTGCCGGCGATGAAGGAGTTCCCGCCTGAGGACCGGCCGAATTCGAGCATCGTGTTCTGGTCGTTCCGGGTCATGGTCGGGCTGGGCTTGCTGATGATCTTCGTCGGCCTGTGGAGCCTGTGGCTGCGCAAGCGCGGCACGTTGTACAGCTCGCGGCCGTTCCTCTACCTCACGCTGTGGATGGGGCCGTCGGGGTTGATCGCGATCCTTGCAGGCTGGTTCACCACCGAGATCGGACGCCAGCCATGGGTGGTCTACGGCCTGCTGCGCACGGCCGACGGGGTCTCGAACCATGACGCCACCCAACTCAGCATTACCCTCGTGGCGTTCGTGGTGGTGTATTTCGCCCTGTTCGGCACCGGACTTGGCTACATGATGCGCCTGGTGCGCAAAGGGCCGAAACCTGGCGAGGGCGACCATCACACGCCAGGCGGTCCCGGCCAGCAACATACCCCGGCGCGGCCGCTGTCCGCCGCCGACGATTAACAGGCAGAGGTGAATTGACATGGGCATCGACCTTCCACTGATCTGGGCGGTGATCATCATCTTCGGGGTGATGATGTATGTGGTGATGGATGGCTTTGACCTGGGGATCGGCATGCTCTTCCCCTTCGTCAAGGACGCGCGTGACCGTGATGTGATGATGAACACCGTCGCCCCGGTATGGGACGGCAACGAAACCTGGCTGATACTCGGCGGTGCAGCGCTGTTCGGCGCCTTCCCGCTAGCCTACGCGGTGGTGCTGGAGGCGCTTTACCTGCCGCTGATTCTAATGCTGATCGGCCTGATCTTCCGGGGCGTGGCCTTCGAGTTCCGCTTCAAGGCCAAACCCGCCAAGCGCCATCTCTGGGACAAAGCCTTCATCTGGGGCTCGCTGGTCGCGACCTTCTCCCAAGGCGTTGCCCTGGGCGCCTTCATCGAAGGCATCAAGGTGGTCGAGCGCAGGTACGCCGGCGGCGCACTCGACTGGCTCACGCCGTTCAGCCTGTTCTGCGGCTTGGGTTTGGTGGTCGCCTACACCTTGCTCGGTTGCACCTGGCTGGTGATGAAGACCGAGGGGCCGCTGCAGCAGCGCATGCACGATGTTGCCAGGCCGCTGGCGTTGGTATTGCTGGTGGTCATCGCTGTGGTCAGCCTGTGGACGCCTCTGGCCTATCCGCAGATCTCCGCCCGCTGGTTCAGCATGCCCAACCTGCTGTGGTTCTTGCCGGTGCCGATCCTGGTAGTGGTCACCTTCTACGGGCTGCTACTTGCCGTTTCACGCAATGCACACTACACGCCGTTCCTGCTGACCCTGGCACTGATCTTCCTGGGCTATAGCGGCCTTGGCATCAGCCTGTGGCCAAACATCATCCCACCGTCGATCAGCATCTGGGAGGCCGCAGCGCCGCCGCAGAGCCAAGGCTTCATGTTGGTGGGCACACTGTTCATTCTGCCTATCATCCTCGGCTACACGTTCTGGAGCTATTACGTGTTCCGCGGCAAGGTGACCCATGAAGACGGCTATCACTAGGAGCCCAACGTGATGACACCCAGTGTGAAGCAACCTATATGGCGCCGCCTTGCCTGGCTGGTGCTGATCTGGGCAGGCAGCGTCGCGGCGCTGGGGCTGTTCGCTTGGCTGATCCGACTGTTCATGATGGCCGCCGGCATGCGCAGCCATTGAGCCGTCAGCGTGGCGCGCCTGCGACAAAAAGGCGCACCACGGAACTTGTACAGCCCGCAACGGATGCGGCTTAATGCGCGCCACATTCGTTCGGGTGACTCATGCTTTCACGTGCACGTGCACATCTTTGTCTGTTCGCCTGCTTCGCCGTGCTGTTCAATCTGCTGGCGATGCCGCTCGACCGTGCCTTGCAAACACCCCGTATCGACAGCCAATCGCTGATCCTCGGCAGCTTCTGCAGCCTGCACGGTGCACAGAGCCTGCCCAAGTCACTGCTGGCCCAGCTCAAGGCCGAGCTGCCGCAACTCGACGATCAGCCAGAAATGAAACACCAGGCTGGCGACTGCTGCTGTGGCCATGCCGGGCATGCCTTGCTGGCCAGCGACTACTATCGTCACCTGCTCCCCCGCTTCTGGCCTGATGCACTCCTGCTCGGTGACAGCCACAGGTTGCCACTGCCACGCGATCAGTGGCCAAAGCTCAACCCCCGAGCCTCTCCCCTGGCCTGACCCGTCGTTACTTGCCCATAGCTGCCCCGTGACCTGCGGTGCGCAGCCCTGCCCGACCGTCTCCAGGAACCACTCATGTCCGCATTCCGCTGCACCGCTCGCGCCGTCCTGCCCGTGCTCGCTTTCTATAGCCTCAGCCCATTGTCATTGGCAGTTGCCGAAACACTGCCCGCTGAAAACTCCACCCTCACCCTTGGCGCGGTCAACGTGACCAGTACCGAAAGCGGCCCGCTGGCCACCAGCAGCGTGCTCAGTTCGGTAGACATCCTGGGCGGCGATATCCTCGAAAAAATGCCGGTGACCTACAGTTGGGAACTGTTCAGCCGTGCACCCGGGGTGATGCTGACCGAGTTCAACCAGGGCACCACCTCGGGCAAACTGTCGTTTCGCGGCTTCAATGGCGAAGGCGAAGTGAACGCGGTCAAGTTGCTGATCGATGGCATCCCCAGCAACACCAACGACGGCAACATGCCCTTCATCGACTCGGTGTTCCCGATGGACATCGACAGCATTGAGGTAGTGCGCGGCACCAGCGACCCCCGCTACGGCCTGAACAACATCGCCGGCAACGTCAATATCAACACCCGTACCGGCGGTAACTACAACAAGGCGCGCGTGCGCTACGGCAGTTTCAACACCCGCGAGGTGCAACTGGCCAAGGGCATCGAGACCAGCAACTGGACGCAGAACTATTTCTTCGGCCGCCAGCAGGTCGACAGCTATCGTGACCATGCCGACACCGAGCGCTACAGCTTCGGCGGCAAGTGGTTCTACACCCCTGACGATGGCAGCTACCGCCTTGGCCTGATCGCCCGCCACTACGAGTCCGAAGCCCAGGAGGCCGGCTACCTGACCGAAGACGATGCCCGCCATCATCCGCGCATGAGCAACGCCTACAACGCCACGGACAAAGGCACGCGGCGCATGAACCAGGTCAGCGTGCACTTCGACACGGACCTGGCCGACAACTTGTCCTGGTCGGCCAAGACCTACCTCAACACCTTCGACGACCGCCGCTGGACCCAGTACTGGCGCACCAGCTCACAGCAGGAGCGCGACACCTACGAAGACCAGTACGGTGCCATCACCTCGCTGACCTGGCGCCCCCAGGTGGACTGGCTGCACGCTTTTGCGCTGGAAGGTGGCAGCGATGTGCAAAAGCAACAGAACCGCAGCGAGCGCTATCGCACCGTGGAGCGTGTACGCCAGGCGCAGACACGCGATCAGGACTTCGACTTCAACACGGTCGGTGCCTACGTGCAGGCGGAGATCGAGCCATTCGAATCGTTGAAGATCGTACCGGCGTACCGGGTGGACAAGATCAGTGGTGACTTCACCAACAAGATGACCGGACAAGACTATGACATCAACGACTACGGGCTGATCAAGCAGCCCAAGCTAAGCGTGGTCTACTCGCCGTGGCGCTTCGCCAGTGTCTACGCCAACTGGGGCCGCACCTTCCAGGTCGGTACCGGTGCAGCGGCCTACAAGGTGCCACCGCGTAATGAAGACCTGGCCCCGTCGATCAACGAAGGCTGGGAGACCGGTATCAAATTCACCCCGGCCAGTTGGGTCGATGGCCGCGTAGCCTACTGGCGCCAGGATGCCAGCGGTGAAGTCAGCCGTCGCCTCAACGACCCTAGCGGCGAGTCGGACAACGTCGGCGAAACACGGCGCTGGGGCTACGACCTGCAGGTCAACCTGCACCCAAGCGAACGCACCGAGATGTGGATGTCGTACTCCTGGCAATACTCGAAGATTCTTCAGCCCAGCAGCACGCTGCCTGACAGCAAAGGCAAGGAGATCGACCACGTGCCGCACCACCTGTGGAACACCGGCATCAGCTATCAGGCCACCCCTGCCCTGCAACTGAGCGCCTGGGCGAACGGCCAAACCAACTACTACCTGGAGCGTGAGAACACCCAGGGCACCTACGGCGGCTACGTGCTGATGAACCTGGGCGCGACCTACAAGCTCAGCGAAACCATGAGCGTAGACCTGCAACTGAAGAACCTGACCAACCGCTACTACGAGTACGTCTGGTACGACCCCGATGGCGCCGATGCCTCGCTGCATTCACCGGGTGACGGTCGGGCCCTGTATGCCGGGATGACCTTCGATTTCTAAAGGGGATCTGCGTTCTGCCTGGTGAGTGGCCTGTTACGCCAAAACGCTAGCGTTCTGGCGATCACTTGCATCAGTTGAGCGGGGTGGGTGGGCGTGTACCCAGCAGTGAGACCGCTGCGACTGCCGCCACCCCACTAAACCATTCAACCAGGATGCTGGTGCGCAGTACGTGGATAAAGCTCCATGCACGGCCGGCACCACTTACCTAACGTCCACTTGCAGCCCGGATTTCAAGCGGACACTGGCGCGCACGGGCCCCTTGCTCAGTGCTTCTGCGATGTCTGGGAAGCGCAAGAACTGCGCGATGATATCCGCGCCGGCCTCGGCTTCGATGAGTATGTCGATATCGCCTACCGTATCGCGCATGCGACGTATGCTTCCTGCGATTGTCGCCTGCGCAACCCCTGGAATTTGCCGCACATAGCCAAGCACGAGGTTGGCGACGGGTTCAATAATCCCCAGTGGAAAGCGTTCAGGGAGGGTCATGGTGCGACCTCGCTCGCGCGGTGAGCCTGCAGATACAAGGTCCACGGCGCGTCAACCGATCCAGTGAATCTCCGGCGCCTTGCGCTGCACATCAGCTGCCACTGAGCTGGGATAACCTACAATCACCGGTGCGACAGGAGCGCATTCATCGGGCAAGTGCAAAGCCTGTCTGCCAGCCGGCGTGGCGAGATAACGCTGCGCCAGCCCTATCCAGCAACTGCCCAGGCCCTCGGCATGCGCCGCGAGCATCAGGTTCTGCGCAGCCAGCGCGCACTCTTCAACGGCCCAGTCACTGGCCGTCTTCGCAGCGATCACGATGAGCGCAGGAGCGTGGTAGAAGATCTGAAAGCGCTCATCATTCAACATCGCTTGCAAAGATTCAGGCAACTGATCGCCACAGTGCTTTGCCAGGTACGCTTTCGCATCGGACGATACCTGCTCCAGAAGTGCCTGGTCGCGTACCACGGTGAACACCCAAGGTTGCAGGTTCATCGCGCTCGGTGCCTGTGCCGCGGCTTCGATCAGGCGGACGATCAGATGCTGCTCGACAGGCTCGGCGGTGAACGCACGGGTCGAGCGACGCTCGTGAATCGCCTCATAGATATTCATGGCTCAGCCTCGAAAGTATTCATCCGGACCGTAGCCCGCCTTTGAGCTCCGGAATATCCGGAATCAGCCGGTCACGCTTGAGCTTGTAGAGGTAATACATCAGCAGTTGGGCGCGCCCCACTGCGAATGAGGGAACCAGAATGATGCCATGACGCAGGAGAGTCTGGTTGATGGCTTGGGCCAGAGACTGCTCGGTCAGATCAATGCGCCCTGCCCTTCAACGTGCCGCCCCTGCCACCTCACGTCAAGCTTTCGGCGAGCCGACTGAACGTTTATTCAGCCGCCCCGGTCGCACAACAAAGACGCAGCACACTGCGCGTACCCTGACCGTGAGGACCTCACCATGAGCGCGATCTCTTCCAATGGGGCTGAAACGCACCCCATCTGTCTGACCCTCAATGGTCAGCCCCGAACACTGCAGGTGCATCCTTGGGTCACCTTGCTCGACCTGCTTCGTGAGCAGTTGGACCTGGTGGGCACCAAGAAGGGTTGCGACCATGGCCAGTGCGGCGCCTGCACGGTGCTGCGCGATGGCAAGCGCGTCAATGCCTGCCTGACCTTGGCCATCATGTGCGACGGGGCCGACCTGGTGACCATCGAAGGGCTGGCCAGCGGCGACGTTTTGCACCCCATGCAGCGCGCCTTCATCAACCACGATGCGTTCCAGTGCGGTTACTGCACCCCGGGGCAGATCTGCTCTGCGGTCGGGCTGGTTTACGAAGCACGTGCCGACACCCGCGAGGCCATTCGTGAGCAGATGAGCGGCAATCTCTGCCGCTGTGGCGCCTACGGCAACATCGTCGCGGCGGTGGAAGAAGCCCTGCCGTTGATGAGGGATGGGATCGAGCCACAACGAGGGCAGGAACCATGACACCCTTCAGCTACCACAAGCCCAACTCGGTCAGCGAAGCGGTCAATCTGGCTGACGCCTGCTCGCACTTCATCGCTGGTGGTACCAACCTCGTCGACCTGATGAAGGAAAACGTGGTTCGCCCCAAGCGTTTGATCGACATCTCCGGACTCGGGCTGAACGGTATCTACCCCACGCCCGGCGGCGGCGTGCTGATCGGTGCACGGGTGAGCAACGCCGACCTGGCCTGGCACCCGATGATCGAGCAGCAATACCCGCTGCTGTCCGACGCGATCCTGGCCGGGGCATCGCCGCAGTTGAGAAATATGGCCAGTACCGGTGGCAACTTGCTGCAACGTACCCGCTGCTACTACTTCTACGACACCGGCACCGCCTGCAACAAGCGCGAACCGGGCAGCGGATGCCCTGCGCGCACAGGCATGAACCGCATCCATGCCATTCTCGGCGCCAGCGATGCCTGTGTCGCGACCCATCCCTCGGACATGTGCGTCGCATTGGCAGCGCTCGAAGCCGTGGTGCACGTACAGGGGCCGTCCGGTGAGCGGCAGATACCCTTCGCGGATTTCCATCGCCTGCCCCAGGACACCCCCGAGCGCGACAATCAACTGGCATTCGATGAACTGGTGACAGGCATCGAGCTGCCGCCCCCAATGTTCGAACACCATTACCGTTACCTGAAAATACGCGACCGCGCCTCCTACGCGTTCGCGCTGGTATCAGTCGCTGCAGCCTTGAGCTTCGATGGCGAAGTGATCCGCCAGGCGCGCCTGGCGTTGGGCGGCGTTGCCCACAAGCCCTGGCGGGACCTGGCTGTCGAGCGCATGTTGGTCGGCCAGGTGCCTTCTGAAGCACTCTTTACCCGCGCTGCGCAAACGTTGCTGCAAGGTGCACAACCTCTGCGCCACAACGGTTTCAAGGTAACGCTCGCTCAGCGAGCAATCGTGCGTGCATTGGATGACGCGGCGCGCGGCGCCGCTAACGGGGGAGCACGACCATGATCAAAAGCACACCAGTAGTCGGCACACCCCTGGACCGCGTGGACGGTGTGGCGAAGGTCACCGGGCAGGCCCGCTATGCGGGCGAATATCCCGAGGCGGGCCTGCTACACGGCAGTGTCGTGTCCAGTACCATCGCCCGCGGTCGGGTACTCGATATCGACAGCACACAGGCTTTGCGCGTACCCGGGGTAATCGCCGTGCTCGACCATGGCCATCGTCCGCATATATCGAGTTATGACGACGACTATAGCGATGCCGACTCTGCCGAGGGCTCGCCGTTTCGGCCCTTGTTCAATGATCGAGTGCTCTATAGCGGGCAACCGGTAGCGCTGGTGGTCGCTCAAACCCTCGAACTGGCCCGGTATGCCGGCTCGCTGCTCAAGATCGAGTATGCCGAGGAGGCTCACCAGACAGACCTGGGCGCATGCCAGCAGTCGCATCCGGCACCCGCCGAAACACCGGCGCCACGTGGCGACTTCGCCGGGCAGTTTGCCGGTGCGCCGGTGCAGGTGGATGCGACCTACCTGACGGCCAACGAGCACCACAACCCGATGGAGCCCCATGCGTCGACCGTGCACTACAAGGCCGACGGCACGCTGGAAATCCACGACAAGACCCAAGGCACGCAGAACTCCCAGGACTACCTGCACAAGGTGTTCGGCCTGCCCAAGGCAAACATTCGTGTGCGCGCGGCGTTCGTCGGCGGGGCCTTCGGCTCGGGCTTGCGCCCGCAGTACCAGTTGCCGCTGGCAGTGATGGCGGCGTTGTACCTGAAGCGCTCGGTGCGCGTGACCCTGACCCGTCAGCAGATGTTCACCTTTGGCTACCGGCCCCGCACCGAGCAACGCTTGCGCCTGGGGGCAGACGCAAACGGGCGCTTGCTGGCAATCGCTCACAATGCGCTTGGCCAGACCTCCCGCTTCGAGGACTTCACCGAGCACCTGGTGGAATGGAGCGGCATGCTCTACCAATGCGACAACGTCGCGCTCAGCTATCGCTTGGCCTCGCTCGATGTGTACACCCCGCTGGACATGCGGGCACCTGGGGCCGGGTCCGGGATGATTGCGCTGGAATGCGCCATGGATGAGCTCGCTTGTGCTGCGAAGATCGACCCGGTAGAGCTGCGCCAGCGTAATTTCGCCGCTAACAATGGCAACGAGGGCAAGCCCTACTCCAGCAAGGAATTGCTGGCCTGCTACCAGCAAGGTGCCGAGCGTTTTGGCTGGCATGAGCGCACCCCCCAACCGCGCAGCATGCGCAATGGCAACCAATTGATCGGCTGGGGCATGGCCGGTGGCGTCTGGGAAGCCATGCAGATGAAGGCCAGCGCCAAGGCGCGCATCGATGCCAAGGGCCACCTCACCGTCAGCAGTGCCACCACCGATATCGGGACCGGCACCTATACCGTCATGACACAGATCGCAGCCGACGCTGCCGGCACCAGGGTGCAGGACGTCACCTTCGTGCTGGGTGACTCTTCACTGCCCACCGCACCGCTTCAGGGCGGATCGTTCACGGTGTCGTCGGTGGGCTCGGCCGTGCGCCAGGCCTGTCAGGTACTGCGTGCCAAGGTGCTGGAGCATGCACGCAAAATGCACCCGCAGGTGGCCAACACACCCCGGGAGCAGTTCGTTTTCGCCGATGGCTACCTGCACGCGGACAGCCATCGCATGGCCATGGCAGACATCGTCGCCAGCGCCCCCGACGGTGAGTTCGAAGTGCAGATCGAGGCAGAGCCCGGCGCCAGGCGCCAACCGTTCTCCACCGCCACCCATTCGGCAGTATTCGTGGAAGTCCACGTCGACGAGGACCTTGGCACAATCAAGGTGGTACGTGTGGTCAGCGCCGTGGCGGCTGGGCGTGTGGTCAACCCGAAAACCGCGCGCAGTCAGATCCTCGGAGGCGTGGTGTGGGGGGTGGGCATGGCTCTGCATGAAGCAGCGCTGACCGACCATCGGTTAGGCCGCATCGTCAATCACAACCTGGCGGAATACCACATTCCGGTGAACGCAGACATCGAGGATATTGATGTGATCTTCGTTGAAGAGCACGACGAGATTGTCAATGAGCTCGGCTCCAAGGGCGTGGGCGAAATTGGCGTCGTCGGGGTGGCCGCTGCGGTGGCCAACGCGGTCTACCATGCCACGGGCAAGCGTGTGAGGGAGTTTCCCATCACGCTCGATAAAGTGCTCTGATCGGGTGGGGCCAGGTCCCCATCCGCCTTGCGATATCGGCAGCGCGCTCGGACCTTCCCCCGTCGCAGGACGGTGCAGAGGTGGTCGATGCTATGGCTGACCATTAAAAGGGACGCGCAGACGTGCGTCCTTGCTTTTCAGGCCGTCCGCTGGCCTGTTTTTTCTGGCTCACCCGATGGCGCCCTGGAGGGCGTTCGAGCAAAGTACTCTGCTGCTGCAACCCCCAGCAGCGCCACCCCTCCCCCCACCAGATGGTATCCGCGCACCGCCTCCCCCAGCACGATCACTGCGATGACGGCCGTCAGTACCGGCAGCAAATTCATGAATGCGGCGCAGCGCCCGGGGCCCAATAACTGCACACCACGCACCCAGAAGAACGGCAACGCCACCGATGCCAGTCCTCCGGCATACAGGATCAGCGGTACGGTATCGACATTCAGTTGACGCTGCGCTGCCGGGGTGACCATGTAGGCCGGCAGCATGATCACCAGTGCGCAGATCGACTGCATGTAGGTCGATTGCCAACTGCTCAGCCCAAGCTCCCAGCGCTTGAGCAGCACGCCGTACAGCGCATAACCCAGTGCGGCGATGAAGATCAGCAGGTCACCGATGTGAGCGCCCCCGCTGAACAGGCTTGCCGGTTCGCCCTTGCTCACCAGGTAGATGAGCCCAAGGAATGACACCACACCACAACCCACCGTGGCCGGTGTGGGCGAGTGCTTGAGCACTATCGCACCGAGAATGAGCGTCAGCAGCGGTGTGAGCGCGGTGAACACGGCAAGGTTGGTCGCGGTGGTCGAGGCGGCTGCGGTGTACGACATCACCTGGAAGAAGCACAGCGCCAGGAAGCCGAGGATCGCCAGCTTGCCGAGATGGGGCCAGATCACCGCGCGGTTCTTCCACGCCGGAACCGCGACGAAAAGGCTCATGATGAGTACCGCCAGCAACAGCCGGTAGAAGGTGATCGCGCCTGGGCCGATGCTGTGGGCGGACAGCCGGGAAACGATGACGTTGCCTGACCAGATCAGGATGGCGAGAAAAGGAAAGAGATAGGCAGCTCTGCTTCGCATGGTGAAACCCTCGGAATGTCGAGTTGCGAGGCTAAGCGTTCTTCCGGCGTCCTTCCTGCTCTATAGTGGCCTGAACTGTAGGGATTGGGACATGCATCAGGATATCTCGACCAAGTACCTCCGCTATCACGACACGCGTGCCCCCATGGCGGCGATGGAGGCTGACTGGCCGGACGGCGCCTCGACCGGCTGGCACAGCCATCCCAGGACGCAACTGCTTTACGCCATCGAAGGGGTAATGGTGGTCAGCTCGCGCGATGGTTGTTGGGTAGTGCCTCCTGACCGGGCGCTATGGCTGGTGGCCGGGCTCGAACATGAAGTGAAAATGACCGGCGATGTGCGGATGCGGACGATGTTCATCGACACGACTGCAATCGACGGGCTGCCCGCCAGTACTTGCGTCCTCGGGGTGTCCGGACTACTGCGCGAGCTGGTGATTGCAGCGGTCGATATGCCCGGTGATTACGCCGAGCACTCCAGGGCGGACCTGTTGATGAAGCTGTTGGCCGAGGAACTGCGCCTGTCCGAAGCGCTGCCCTTGCACTTGCCTTTGCCAAGGGATGAACGGATCAGGTTCATCTGCGAGCATCTGCTCAGCTACCCGGACAACACCTTCACGGTCGCTGAGTGGGCTGAGCGGGTCGAGGTGACCAGCAAGACGGTCCATCGGTTGTTCACGCGGGAAACCGGCATGTCGTTCGTGCAGTGGCGTGACCAGGCCAGGTTGCTGTTTGCACTGCGCCAGATCGCCAATGGCCGGAAGATCATCGACATCGCCTTCGAGTGTGGCTATGCAAGCCCGAGTGCGTTCACCGCGATGTTCAGGCGGCATTTCGGCGTGCCGCCCTCGAGTTTTTACGACTGATGAAAACCTCAACGTCCCTGGATGAACGCCAGCATGCTCTGCGCATCGCTGACCTCGAACTTGCCGGGCGCCTCGACCGCGAGGTGCTTGACCACGCCATCTTCGACCAGCATCGCGTAACGCTGGGAACGATGGCCCATGCCGCGGGCCGTCAGGTCCTGGCTCAAGCCCAGGGCTTTGGCGAATTCGCCATTGCCATCGCCGATCATCTTCACCGCATCGCCCACCTGCAGGCTGTTTCCCCAGGCATTCATGACGAAGGCATCGTTGACGGAAACGCAGAGGATTTCGTCGATACCCGCAGTAAAGAGCGCATCGGCCGCAGCGACATAGCCGGGGACGTGACGCTCGGAGCAAGTGGGTGTGAAGGCCCCGGGCAAGGCGAAAATCACCAGTTTGCGTTGCTTGCAGCGCTCGAGGATGGAAAAGGCATTCGGGCCGATCGCACAGGCGCCCTCCCCGTTGCTGTAGCCGTACAGCGTGATGTCAGGCAGTGAATCGCCGGTCTTGATCATGGGTCTCTCCTCGGTGGTGGGGCTGCTGCGCAGAGCACGGCGGCCTGTTTTAGCAGGTTTGCGGCAAGGATGCAGGGTTACGCGGTTTCTGAAAAAACTTTCATGTGTTCCAGCCCTGAAAAACTGGATCAGCTAGTCGTCTATATGAATCCATCGGGTATATTCCTTCCAAACACGTAACAAGACATTACAAGAAGGGGTTTCCGTTGGATCTTTCTCATGCCACGTGGCTTGCCCACGACACCCGCCTGGTGCTCTGTTGCCTGGCGGCCATTGCCAGCATCATCGTGCTCATCAGCGTCACCAAGCTACCACCCTTCCTATCGATCCTGATCGGCACCTTCGTGGCGGGCCTGGGCGCGGCCCTGCCACCAGAAGAAGTGGCCAAGGCCTTCGGCAAGGGCGCCGGCAGCCTGCTGGGCGAGGCCGGGATCATCATTGCCCTGGGCGCGATGCTGGGCGCGCTGATGGCCGAGTCCGGGGCCGCCGACCGTATTGCCTCTACCCTGTTGCGCCATGCCCGCGGCAAGGCGCTGCCCTGGGTGATGGCGCTGGTGGCGATGGTCATCGGCTTGCCGCTGTTCTTCGAGGTTGGCCTGGTGCTGATGGTGCCGGTGATCTTCGTCATCGCCCGCCAGTCTGGACAGCCGCTGCTCAAGGTGGCGATCCCGGCGCTCGCCGGGATGACCACCCTGCACGCCTTGATGCCTCCCCACCCGGGGCCGCTGATCGCGGTCAGTGCCCTGCATGCAGACTTGGGGATGACCATGTTGCTGGGCCTGTGCATCGCTGTTCCGGCGGTGATCCTCGCCGGCCCGCTGTATGGTATCTGGCTGTCGAAACGCCTGGATGTACAGGAGCCCGCCGAACTGGGTGCGCTGTTCACTGCCAAGGTCGAGATCCGGCGCAAGCCGAGCTTTGCCGTATCGCTGCTGATTATCCTGCTGCCAGTGCTGCTGATGCTGGGCAGCACGCTGGCCAAGATCGCCCTGGCACCGCAAAGTACCCTGGCGCTGACCCTCAAGTTTCTTGGCGAGCCGCTGATTGCCCTGGGCCTGGCGGTGATCGCTGCGGTGATCTGCCTGGGCTGGTCGATTGGTATGGCCCGTGACCAGGTCGGCAGCGTGCTGCGCAAGAGCCTGGCGCCGATCGCCGTGCTGTTGTTGACCATCGGCGCCGGTGGTGGGCTGAAACAGACCCTGCTCGAAGCCGGAATCAGCGACACCATCAGCAAGGTGGCCAGCGGCGCGCACCTATCGTACGTGCTGTTGGCCTGGCTGATCGCGGTGGCGCTACGCCAGGCGACGGGTTCGGCTACCGTTGCGACCACCACCACTGCCGGTATTCTCGCGCCATTGATGGCCGGCCTGGCGACCACCCAGAGTTCGCTGGTGGCACTGGCCATCGGTGCCGGCTCGGTGTTCTTCTGTCATGTCAACGATGCCGGATTCTGGATGGTGCGCGAGTACTTCGGGCTGCAGCTCAAGCAGACGATCTGGGTGTGGTCGGTGCTGCAGACCATCGTCTCGGTGGTCGGGCTGGTCGGCACCCTGCTGCTGTGGCAATGGTTCCAGTAAGCGGCTACTGACAGCGCAGCCACAGTGGCTGCGCAGCCTCCGCTTCCAGCTGCGCCTGCAACTGGCTGGACGAGCCTCCATGAATGGGGAAGTCGCCGACGTCGATCTCCACGATGTCGTGCAGGAGCAGCATGCGAATGACCCGGTTGCTGTCCACTGCCCCGCTGGCATGCTCGTTGAGGATCAACGCGTACATGCCCAAGTGCCAGGAGTGTTCGGCGGAATTTTCCTTGCGGCTCTGGTCAAGCAGCGGTGATTGGCGACGCACGCTTTTCAACTGGTCGATTCTGGTAGGGAAGTGGTCAATCGCCCTCAGCGTTCTTTCATTGAGCATGGCAATCGCGGCGGAGCACATTTGTACTCCAGCCTTGCAACGCCCATTTCCCCGAGCCTGGGCAGGGAGGACATGGCAAAAGTTAAAATATTATTCACATGCGCTAATGATTCTCATTGAAGTAGATTTCCCGGCGACCTCGCCATGAGGTCGATGCTTTCAGCCATCCCGGGAGAATCATGCTAGTCCCCTTCCTAATCATGCTCCGCGAGGGCATCGAAGCCGCGCTGATTGTCGGCATCATCGCCAGCTATCTGCGCCAGACCGGCCGTGGCCAGTGGATGCCGGCCGTGTGGATCGGCGTATTCCTCGCCGCAGCCCTCTCCCTTTTTGTCGGCGCTGGCCTTGAGCTGATGAGCAGCGAGTTCCCGCAGAAACAGCAGGAACTCTTCGAAGCGCTGGTCGGCTTGGTCGCGGTGGTGATCCTCAGCTCCATGGTGCTGTGGATGCGCAAAGTGGCGCGCTCGATCAAGCATGATTTGCATGTCTCGCTCGATGCCGCGCTCGGCGGTTCGAAGCACCAGGCCTGGGCGCTGATCGCCATGGTGTTCTTCGCCGTCGCCCGCGAGGGCCTGGAGACGGTGTTCTTCCTGTTGGCGGTGTTCCAGCAGAGCGAAGGGCCTGCGGCGCCCCTGGGCGCATTGCTTGGGCTGGTGGTGGCGATCCTGGTTGGTGTGGCGCTGTACTCCGGCAGCCTGCGCCTGAACCTGGCGCAGTTCTTCCGCTGGACAGGCCTGTTCATCCTCGTGGTGGCCGCGGGCATCCTCGCCAACTCGGTGCAGGCGCTGCACGAGGCCGGGATCTGGAATGCGCTGCAGGGGGTTGTCTTCGATGTAAGCCACAGCCTGCCGATGGATGGCCCGACCGGATCGGTGCTGGCGGGGATGTTCGGTTACCAGGACACCCCGACAGTGAGCACCCTGGGGGCCTACCTGCTCTATCTGGTCGGTGCGCTGGTGCTGTTCTTCTGGCCGGCGCCGGCCAAGCCTTCTTCCCACGCTGCACAGAAACAAGGGTAAGCATGACCAGTCACGAGACCGGCGCCGCCGGCAAGCCCCCCTCCCCCCGTGTACTGCGCCTGGCGGTTGCCGGCAGTGCCCTGCTGATGGTCGGTGCGGGCCTGGTGTTCTTCTATGCCTCGCACCAGGCCCAGGCCAGACGTGCGGCCAACGCCGGGCACGAAACGCTGATCACCATTCGCGATCACGCGTGCGAACCGAACGACCTGAGCGTCCCGGCCGGGCCCAACAGTTTCCGCATCGTCAACCAGTCCCAGCGCGCCGTGGAGTGGGAGATCCTCGATGGCGTGCTGGTGATCGAAGAACGCGAGAACATCGCGCCGGGCTTGTCACAGGTGATCAACGCCACGTTGCAGCCGGGTCGCTACGCGATCACCTGCGGCCTGCTCAGCAACCCGCGTGGCAGTTTGACCGTCACCCCGACCGCCGCCTCCGAAGCGGCCGCCAAGGCGCGGCCCGCACTGACCGCCTTTATCGGCCCGCTGTCCGAATACCGTGTCTATCTGGCCAGCCAGAGCAGCGCCCTGGTGCGGGCAGGCCAGGCGCTCAAGGACGCGATTCAGGCCGGCGACCTGCAGCAGGCACAAGCCGCCTATGGCGCCGCGCGGGTGATCTACCAGCGCATCGCCCCCGCCAGCCAGCGGCTGGCTGAGCTGGACAACCGGATCAATGCCCGCGCCGATTACTTCGAACAGCGAGAGCAGGATCCGGCGTTTGCGGGCCTGCATCGCATCGAGTACAGCCTGTTCCAACAGCGCACCACCGAAGGGCTGACACCGGTGGCCGACGCGCTGCTGGCCGACCTGGGCGAGCTCAAGACGCAACTGCTGGCCCAGTCCATTGCGCCGCAGCAATTCACCGAGGCGGTCGTGCGCAGCCTGCGCAACCTTGCACAGATCCGCAGCAGCGGCGAAGAGGAACGCTACAGCCACCTCGACCTGCAGGGCTTTGCCGCCAACCTTGAAGGTGTGCGCAAAGTGATCGATCTGCTGCGCCCCTTGTTGGCCAGGACCGGCTCCCAGCCGTTGGCGGCAGTCGATAGCGCCATGACTCAGTTCGAGCAGCACCTGCAGGCCCTGCGCGGCGCCGAAGGCTACATGCCCTACGACCAGGTGCCGCAGGCGCAGAAACAGCAGATCGCAGCCGATGCCGATGCACTGGCCAATGCGATTGCGGCCATCGATCAGGCCCTTGGCCTGGCCGACCAGTAAAGACAAGCGAGCCCCAGATGACAGACCGCGATACCCGTAACGCCCCGCAATCCCAAGAGCGCCGCCGGCTGCTGGCTGGCCTTGGTGTCGCGGGCGTCGCCATGGCCACCGGCAACGCGCTGGCCGCCCCCTCACCGGCCAAGGTCACCGAAGCCCCGCACAGCGACCGCACGCAAGAGCGCAACGCATGGATCGGCGAACATCAACCGGGGGTGGTGACGCCGCGTCCTACCGCCGGGATGTTCGTCTCCTTCGATGTGCTGGCGCAGGACCAGCAGGATCTCGAGCGCCTGTTCCGCACGCTGGACCAGCGCATTCGCTTCCTGATGACCGGCGGCCCAGTCCCCCAGGTCGACCCGAAGCTGCCACCTGTGGACTCGGGCATCCTCGGCCCGGTAGTCACGCCAGACAACCTGACCATAACGGTGTCGGTCGGCGAGTCACTGTTCGACGAGCGATTTGGCCTCAGCAGTGCCAAGCCCAAGCGCCTGAGCCGCATGCTCGGCTTCCCCAACGATGCGCTGGAAGCCGAGCGCTGCCATGGCGACCTGGGGTTGCAGTTCTGCTCCAACGCGCCGGACACCAACATCCACGCCCTGCGCGACATCATCAAGAACCTGCCTGACCTGCTCTACGTACGCTGGAAACAGGAAGGCTCGGTGCCGCCGCAGGCACCGCGCAAGGCTGCAGAGCCCGAGCAAAGTGCGCGTAACTTCCTGGGCTTTCGTGACGGCTCGGCCAACCCCGACTCCAGCGACGCGGCGCTGATGAACCAGCTGGTCTGGGTACAGCGTGGCGATGAGCCCGCCTGGGCGATCGATGGCACCTACCAGGTGGTGCGGATCATCTGCAATCTGGTCGAGCGCTGGGACCGCACGCCGTTGCAGGAGCAGGAGTCGATCTTCGGCCGCAAGAAGGCCAGCGGCGCGCCCATGGACGGCCAGCGCGAAACCGATGTACCCAACTACGCCAAGGACCCGGAAGGCAAGCTGACCCGCCTGGACGCCCATATCCGCCTGGCCAATCCGCGCACCGCGGCCAGCCAGCCCAACCTGATCCTGCGCCGGCCCTTCAACTACTCCAGTGGTGTGAACAAGAACGGGCAACTGGATATGGGGCTGCTGTTCATCTGCTACCAGGCCGACCTGGAGAAGGGCTTCATCACCGTCCAGAACCGCCTCAACGGCGAGCCGCTGGAGGAATACATCAAGCCGGTCGGAGGGGGGTATTTCTTCGCCCTCCCCGGTGTGAAGAACGATCACGATTTCATCGGTCGTTCGCTGCTCGACGCTGCCAAACCCATAAAAACCGCATGACACGACACAGAAACGGATCAGGACATCGCCATGAACAAGACCCGCCTCGCCCTGTTGCTCACGCTTGCCCCGCTGTTGGCCAATGCTGCGGTTGACCCGCTGACCCTGGTGCAGCCGGTGTCGGACTACAAGATCTATGTCACCGAGAAGGTCGATCAGCTGGTGAGCGACACCGAGCAGTTCACCAATGCGGTGAAGAAGGGAGACCTGGCCAGGGCCAGGGCGCTCTATGCCACGACCCGGGTCAACTATGAAGCCGTCGAGCCGATTGCCGAGCTGTTCAGCGACCTGGACGCGGCCATCGACTCGCGGGTGGACGATCACGAAAAAGGTGTCGAGGCCGATGACTTCACCGGTTTCCATCGCCTGGAGTACGCGCTGTTCGACAAGAACACCACCGACGGCCAAGGCCCGATTGCCGACAAGCTGATCGCCGACGTGAAAGACCTGCAGGGCCGTATTGCCACCCTGACCTTCCCGCCAGAAAAAGTCGTCGGCGGTGCGGCAGCATTGCTCGAAGAAGTGGCCGCGACCAAGGTTTCGGGTGAGGAGGATCGCTACAGCCACACCGACCTGTACGACTTCCAGGGCAACATCGACGGCGCACAGAAGATCTTCGAGCTGTTCCGCACCCACCTGGAGTCCCAGGACAAGGCGTTCGTCGCCAAGGTCGACAAGAACTTCGCCACCGTCAACACGCTGCTGGCCAAGTACAAGACCAAGGATGGCGGGTTCCAGTCCTACGACAAGGTGGCCGAGCGTGATCGCAAGGCCATGGTCGGGCCGGTCAACACCTTGGCCGAAGATTTGTCGACCTTGCGCGGGAAGTTGGGTTTGAACTGATCTTCAATAACGCTGTTGTTCCGTTCGCGGGCACGCCCGCGAACGGAACAACCCCTCGCGTCGACCATAACTACCGCGCGAATGAAATATATTTAAAGTACGCCACGGCCTGCCCCTTTTTTAAACTTTGTTTCATCGAAAACCCGGTCAATCTCCCCTTCTATTCATCGTCCCCCAGGCATAAAGCGTGGAGAATGGCGCGCCGCTCGCCATGCCCGCTACCGGACCTGCGCCGCAACGAGTGGCGGCCGGCCCTGCGCTGCATGGCTGCGCCACTTTCAGCTTTGAACGGATAGGCACTGCGCTAAACAGAGATTGTCTATCTGGGCAAGTTCTCAAGGCGAATCAGTCAGTCCCAACGAATGCCTCGAACCTACTGATGACTTTAAGTTCATTTCAACGTTTCGATGTCGCCACTTAACATTGAACTGCGGATGACTTACCCGTCTTGAGGAAATGTATGAACACGCACGCACCGATCACCTTTACCGCTACCCCCGAACGCATCCTGATTACCGGCGCCACGGGTTTCCTCGGCGGGTCGGTCGTCGC
This sequence comes from Pseudomonas sp. RW10S2, assembly GCF_014268985.1. NCBI lineage: Bacteria > Pseudomonadati > Pseudomonadota > Gammaproteobacteria > Pseudomonadales > Pseudomonadaceae > Pseudomonas > Pseudomonas sp. RW10S2. The sequence goes on from NZ_JABWRO010000017.1 coordinate 57,348, forward strand.
CCAGCTGATTGCCAATGGCCAAGGCCCGCAACTGGTATTCCTGGTCCGCGCCGAAAACGCCGGGCAAGGGCTTGAGCGCCTGCGCGACAACCTGCAGCAGCATGGCGTCAGCCATGCCGAATGCCTGGCGCTGAACGCCGGGCAGATCATTTGCGGCGACTTCCTCGACACCTCCTGGCTGGAGCGTGAAACGCCGCGTCTGCTGGAGGTCGATCGGGTCATCAACTGTGCTGCCGTGGCGTCGTTCTCGAAGAACCCGGCCATCTGGCCGGTCAACGTCGAGGGCACCTTCGCCTTTGCCGAGGTGATGAGCCGCTCCAAGCGCCTCAAGCGCTTCCTCCACGTGGGCACCGCCATGTGCTGCGGCCCTGAGCGTGAATCGCCGATCAGTGAATCCTGGGAGTTTCCGGACGCTGAACAGCAACTGGTGGACTACACCGCCTCCAAGGCTGAAATCGAGCGACGCATGCGCGAGGAACTGCCGGCCCTGCCGCTGGTGGTGGCGCGCCCCTCGATCGTGGTCGGTCACCGCAGCCTGGGTTGCCAGGCCTCTGGCAGCATCTTCTGGGTGTTCCGCATGGGCTTCGCCCTGGAAAGCTTCACCTGTGGCCTCGACGAACAGATCGACGTGATTCCGGTGGACTACTGCGCCGAGGCGCTGATCGGCCTGACCCTCAAGCCGCGCCTGAGCCACGACCTCTACCACATCTCCGCCGGGCATGATTCGGCCTGTACTTTCGGCGAGATCGACCAGGCATTCGCCCTGGCCAACGGCGCCGCGCCGGTGGGCGAGCGCTACCGCAAGATCGATGTCGACAACCTCAAGGAACTGGCCGCCAGCTTCGAGTCGCGCATCGGCCCGGCCAACCCACGCCTGGTCCTGCGAGCCCTGCGCCTGTACAGCGGTTTTGCCGACCTGAACTACCTGTTCGACAACCGCCGCCTGCTCGATGAGGGCATTGCCGTGCCGCCGCGCTTCACCGACTACCTGGATGTGTGCGTGCGCTCCTCCAGCGGTGTGAGCATTGCCACCCAGATGCAGTGGGATTTCAAGTAAGCAGGCGCTTCGCGGGTGAGCCCTTCGCGGGCAAGCCCGCTCCCACGATTGAGCGGGAAAGCCAGTCGCTGCCCGCAAAACCTGAGCGGTGCAGTTCTGTAGGAGCGGGCTTGCCCGCGAAAAG